>JAURXW010000181.1 GCA_030654205.1 Bacteriovorax sp. | reverse complement strand
GCATTACCTGTACATACTTTCTGTTGCACTTGTCCTCACCTCGCGATGGACGGGCGTTACCCGCTACGTTGCCATTTGGTGTCCGGACTTTCCTCCCGCGCTTTTTATTACTAAAAATCGCCAGCGATGATTCCCTCTTCTCGGTAAGGGATTTATCGACTGCTTGGGTCTCTTAGTCAATAAATTTTAGCAGTTTCAGGGATGAGTAAACGACTGCAGCTTGGACACGCCTCAATACTTCGACCTTCTTCCAAGGAGTTCTTAAGCACAGAGTCTGCTTGCATATGACATTCTGAACATTTTTTATCAATTAAATAACTTACAGGGCTTTTTGGAGAAAATCTTTTTTCTAATTCACTATATAGACTCTTGACACTGGGATGAACTAATTCAACCAATGCTTGAATCCTAAGATTTCGATTATCAATAATAGTTTGTTCGCTTGAGATATTGCTAGAGGCTTCAGTTTTTATTATTTCTAAAGATTCTAGGGAGCCTTTTAAAAATTCTTTATTTTCAGCAATTTCAATTTCTATTAATTCACTTTTTTCTAAATTGGCAAAATAGATATTTTCTAAACTGTCGCATTCATTTTTAATAAGTGTTATTTGGTTCTCAAAAGCAACCTGTTCTTTTTCAGTAACGGCCAGTGCGAGCTGGGAATTGAGTTTTTTTAACCTGACTTGTAAGAGCTCTATTTGGCCATTAGTATCAGCAATTTTTAAATTTTTATCGTCCAATATTAATGAATCGATTAGGATAGCAGTCTTTTTTCGACGCTCCTCTAAGTCGGATATTCTTTTGTTTTCACTTGCAATTTGCAGTAAATTTTGTTGATTTTGTTTTTTTAAGGCCTCAATTTCTATTAAATGCCTAAAGCTAGGTAGAAACATGACCGACTCTTCCTTGTAATAGCCAGTAGGCCTCGGGTATACTGGCCATCATATGCCCTTAAGCGACGTTGGTAAATATCTTCCTGGAATATAAAATATGAAAACTAAAATTAAAAACATTGAACTTGAATCTATCGTTGAAGAAATCAACAATCTGGATACAGACACAGTTTTATTAGTTGTGGATCACCTCGTTTGGAGTCATTACTCAAAAGATTTAATTTTAGAAAAAATTGAAAATAAAAAAGTCATTTTTTGGAAATCACCGGATGGTGAAAAAGTAAAAAACATTAACGATTTTCAAAATGCTGTAGAGTTTTTTTTAGAAAAAGGAATACATCGCAATGCCCACCTTGTGGCAATCGGTGGTGGAGCTGTTTCCGATTTCGCCGGGTTTGTTGCGGCAACTATTCTTAGAGGAATTCAATGGAGTATTGTACCAACAACTCTACTAGCGATGGTTGACGCCAGCATTGGTGGAAAAGTGGCCATTAATTCTAAGTCTGGTAAAAATTTAATTGGTGCGTTTCACATGCCAACTAATGTTTGGATATGTTCAAAGTTCATAGCGAGCCTTCCGGAAACTGAAAAAAATAGTGGAATGGGAGAAGTTTTGAAATATTGTTTTCTTGATTACTCAATTTACGATCTTGCGATAAAAAAAGCTCCAATCGAGCAGATTATAGATGCATGTGCACAGTTTAAGCAAAATTTAACTCAAGAAGATTTTAAAGAAACTGGAATTAGGAGAATTCTTAATCTCGGACACTCTTTTGGGCATGCTTTGGAGTTTATTTATAATCTTCCTCATGGCGAATCCGTTATGTGGGGAATGGTTTTAATTTTTAAAGTATTTGGTTCTGAAAAAAATATCAATGATATTATTGCCCTTAAAAATGTACTCAATATTCCTGGGAAAAATCCTCCTTGGTTTAATAAAGAATTTCCTATTGATAAAATCATGACTTATTTATCTAAAGATAAAAAAATTAGTGCTTTGAGTTCTATTGACCTAGTTTTAGTTCAAGACATTGGTAATGCTCAAATTGAAAGAAAAAGCTTTGAAGAAATTCAAGAGGCGCTTGAATTAAATAAAGATGAACTTCGCAAGTTTACTCTCTAGGATATTATGAGAAAATTATTAATCATTTTTTTCGTTTTTATGACTTTCCAAAATTTTTCTAAAGCAAGTACTGCAGATTGGAGTGATATTGAGCTTAATCAGCAGTACCGATTAAGTCTTCCAATTTCTTTTCCTGGAATTCCAGATTTTCAAAAAGGCGAGAAGATAGAAATTCTTGATTATAATGCGGGCGAGGGATCGGTTATTTACTACTTAGCTCATTACTTAAATTGCAAAAATCCAGATTTAGAAGCAGAGATGATTTTAGTCAATCCTAATCCAGAAGATAGGGGGCATGATCATTCAGTTGGGATTCTACTAGAGACTGGTTGTAATTTAGGAATTTTTATAGAACCAACGGATTATTTCAGCCAAAGTATTTTTGATCATTTAAATAATTAAAAATTATTTTTGGATTTGAGCGCTCATCAATCTATCTAAAGCAAAAGAATCGCTACATCTAAAATAATCGTTTCCCGCACCACGCCCAAGTGGCATTAGTTTTGAAGTAATAATTCGTCCGTTGTCCAATAATTCTTCAGCTATATGGACTC
>JAURXW010000176.1 GCA_030654205.1 Bacteriovorax sp. | reverse complement strand
TCACTCCAAAATTCGCCATTGGCACCCAGGCTTAATCGTGTAAGCACAACTTTGGTTAGGCTATAAGTATTATTATTGAAATTATTATTATTTCCAACGCTCGTTTGATCTATAAAATGTTCTTGGTGAAGTCCTATTTTTGAATATACATTAAAATTTTGAGTTAATGCATATTGAAGTCCATAAGAGACTGCCAATAATTTCTTAGATAATTGAGTCGATCCATATGGCCCACGTCCTTCAAAATTAATAACGCTATAATTGATTCCAACAAGCGGAGAAAATCGATTACTACTAGACATTTGCCAATCAAACTGAAACCGGTAAGAGTTTTTAGAATCGAATTCATTATAAGCAGAATTATTAGAGTTTTTATTGAGTTCAATATTTTGGCCAATTGAACCTACAGAAAAACTAAGACGATCTCTAATAAATTTCTCATTTATATTATAAGGAGCTCTGGCCGCTTCTTCAACGCCGCCAATTAATATATCTTTAGCAATATTTTTATTGAGATCTTGTCTCAAAGCCAATAATTCCGGTTTTTGTTCTACTTTGGTGTTTCCAATATCATCGGCTAATATAAATCCTTTTTTAGCATCTAAAATTAATCCTTTCGGTGCCAAATACTGGCCTGTATCTGCATCGATATTACCAATTTTGTTGGCAACATAAACTCCCGTTTTAGTATCTAATTTTGCATCATTGGCCGGGGGAATATAGAGGCCAGTATTTAAATCAATAAATCCACCAGATTTAGGCGCAAAATCTCCGGTTTTTTGATTGAAAAGACCTTCGGCGGGGGCCACTTGATCGGCCACTTTTAATGTAGGTTTAAAATTTTCATCGGCAACAGATTGAGGGTTGAGATTGTTTGATTTTTCGTGAAAATCTTGATTTTTATAAAGCGCTTCAAGTTGAACTGGTGAAATTTTAACAGGCAAAGAGGTTTTTTTTAAGGCATCAGATGCAAAAGAATTTTGTCCAGCTGGAACAAGAACAGTTTCTTTATTTTTTAAAACTTTGTTAAGTTCTTCGATTTCATCCAATTTTTTAACAACTGTATTTTTAATCTCAGGCGTTTTGGTAACATCGTCTCTTACAATAACTCTCTCACTAGATTCTTCCAATCGACGATAAGTTGATTCATCAACTTTCGCCATTGCAACTTCACCGCGATAAGTAAGTAATGAAGTCATTTTATTTTCTGGATTATAAATAGTTTGAAAATCAGTCCCGCGAACACCAAGGGCCGCAGTTCTGGTTTTAATAAAAAATTTATTCGTATTAGGTTTTTCAGTATCTTTTTCAACCTCAGTTCGAATTCTTCCCTTTAACAAAGAAATTATACCGACTGAGTCTTTTTTCATTTCAGCAATTATAATTTTACTTTCAGGACCAACATTAAGTTCAGAGTTATCTATGAATTTAATTTTCACAAAACTTTTTGGACCTGTTAGTATTGAAGTATCTTCAACAAATTTATCTCCGAGGGCCACCACTCGAGCAGTCCTTGCACCAGGGGATAATTGAGAAACCTCACCTCTAATTTTTATAACTTCAGCAATTTGATTGCTAACAGTATTTGAAAAAAGAATTGCTGGAAATAATAGGATGAAAAAAATTAAAAGTTTCACGACGTCCTTTCATGATAAAAATCACATTAATATTTTTTATTTATTTTACTCGAAAGATGAAAGAGACGTCTAGAATTATTTGGTTTGTTTAAATTCGCGTCCATCAAAACTTAGAGTTAAAGTTTGGTCTTCTTGGCGACTAATAATATTTACAGGTCGCTTCCACAAAGCAAATAGGTTTCTAAGTGTATCAGAGGCATATCCAAAATCTAAATCAACACCTAAGTGCTTGTGACGAAGGAGTAACTCTCCTCTATTTTGATAATTGCCGCTTTCAACTTCAATAACGGGAGAACCAAAATTTGATAATTGAGTAAGAAGCTTATTTTTTATTTCTTGAAAATCTCTCGTTTCAATTTCACTACGTCCAGTTCTTGGGTTGTATTTATAAGTGAATAATTGCTGGCGCTCACAAAATTCAGGAGTAAAAAACTCATCTATAAAACTAACATCATTATGAGTTTTACGTACATCAAAGATTTTTTGGCGACCAAGATTAAGTTCTTTGTTCCAATTGTCTTTTAGATGCATATCTTCGCATTCGTTATACTCTTTTCCAAATCGACCAGTATTCCAGCGATATTCTATATCGCGGTAAAGCTCAATTCCTATTTTATAAGGATTAATATTTTGCTTACTCATCGCCATGACACCTGCGTGATGATCAGCATAATCGATAATTTCGGAGGCCTTAAGCGCTCTATTGGTCATAATGTGAGAATGCCAATAACTGGCCCATCCCTCATTCATGATTTTAGTAAGTCGCTGTGGGAGAAAATAATAAGCTTCATCCCGCAGAATTCCTAAAATATCAGATTCCCATTCTTCAAGAGGAGCATTTTCTAAAAGATAAAACATAACATCACGGGGAGTATTAATTTTCTTTTCACGAAGATCACTTAATTCTACTTCTGGAGTTGGACCCATTTTACCTGTTCGCTCTTTAACTCTCATAAAAGATTTCAGGGCCGTTGAGCGGTCATCGGATTCGTTGGCAATCTCTGTTGCCACTGTTTTCATTCTTTCATCACTTAAACGACGCAATTCTTGAGTTTCAAAAAGAACTCCTACATCAATTAAGTTTTCTATAGAAAGAACTCTATCAATAAATTCTTCAACTTTGTTTTGTCCGTATCGCTCCATATAGCGTCTAATCTTAGTGCCATGATTGGCCATAACGGCCATCATGTTTCTATCAGTATTTGAAAACCAGGCATTATTTTTAAAAAAATCAGCATGACCATAAACATGGGCCATAACAATTTTTTGATCGACAATATGGTTAGCATTTAAGAGATAGGCATAACAAGGATTAGTATTAATAACCATTTCATAAATTTTTTGAAGACCGTAAGCATAGCCTTTGGATAATTGATCGTAGTCCATTCCAAAGCGCCAGTGAGGATATCGATTAGGGAATCCACCTTGGGCCGCTAAGATATTAATAGTATCATAATCGCAAACTTCAAACCTGACAGGATGAAAATCTAAACCAAACTCAAGAGCATAACCGTGAATTTCATCACGAATTCTTAAAAGCTCACCTTCAAGTGGTCTTGTTCTATCACCCATAAATCTATTTTCCTTTACCTAAAAAGTCTTTGATTGAATCTAAGATGGCCTCTTTATTTTTAATTTTACTTAAAATAACTTTGTCATCATCTTCTCCGTAGCGAGAAACTAAATCTTTATAAAATTGACCTGATCCATAACGACTTTCAACTTGTCCATAACAAAATACGTTGGAAGATGGCAGTAAATCTTGGTCTAATATTTCCAAACAAAGCTTCGTATCATCGGCCGACCAGTTATCTCCATCAGAAAAATGAAATGGATAAATATTCCACTCGCTCGGGTCATAATCTGCTTGAATGATTTCTCGGCAAAGTTTTAGTGCGCTGGAAATTAAAGTTCCCCCGCTTTCACGCGTTTTAAAAAATGTTTCAGCATCTACTTCTTTGGCCGTAGCATCGTGGATAATATAGCGAACTTCGATGTCTTTATACTGACTTTTTAGCCAAAGATTAATCCAAAAACTCTCCGTTCGAACAATTTCTTTTTGCTCATCACCCATGGAGCCAGAAACGTCCATCATATAAATAACTACCGCCGAATTTTCAAATTCAACTTTGGCATCACTGGCACGATAGCGAAAATCTCTCTTTATTGGAATAACTCTTGGATCTAAAAAATCATATGACCCAGAAGAAATTTGGCGCTTCATGGCCTCTCTATAAGTGCGTTTGAAATGTTTTAGAGAATTTGGACCAGTCATACCAATAGAAGTATATTTATTGGTCACGGAAGGCATGGCCTTTTTTCCTTTGGGTTCAATTTTTGGCAATGCCAATTCTTCTCCCAAAATACTTGCAAGCTCCTCGAGTGTTAAATCAACCTCAAGTTCTTTTTTACCAGCTGAATTTCCGACCTCTTTACCGGAGCCAGGTCCTTCGCCTTCTTGCCCATCAACTGGATCGCCTTCTTCGCCATTTCCTTGTCCCATTCCACCTTGATTTTTATCACCAAATTTAAATCTTGGAGTATCAATTGATGGCATTGGAATTTTAAAGGTACCATCTCCCTTAGGAGATGGCATTTCACCTTTTGAAACATATTTACGAAGATTATCTCTTATACGACCTTTGACGATTTTTCTAAAGCGTGCGTGGTCTCTTTTAATTGGATGATCCATCTATGCCCTTTCTATTCGTTATGATTTGGCCGAGTCACCTTTAGCAAAAATTGAAGCTACGAAATTGAGTGCATCTGTTGCACAAATTTCACAATAGCCGTGATTTTTAATTAAGCGCGACTTTACTACATCAATTTTTTCTTGAGTTTCTTTATCTACTACTTTTGAAATAATCGTTGTCAGTTTAATTGAATCCTTTTGGTCTTCAAAAAGTTTTAATTCAAGTGCTCTATGAAGACGCTCATTCATTTTATAATCAAAAACTTTTCCTTCAATCGCCAAGGCACCGATGTAGTTCATGATCTCTCTTCTGAAATCATCCTTACGAGACTCTGGAATATCGATTTTTTCTTCGATACTTCTCATGAATCTTTCATCTGCATCTTCTAATTTATTAGAATATTTATTTCTGATTTTTTCTTTTTGAGTATAGGCTTTAACGTTATCGATATAATTAGCACATAATGTTTGTATTGCTGATTCATCAACAGAAATAGCTTTTTGCACATCATTTTTAACAATATCTTCATACTCTTGGCGAGCAATCGCTAGCATTTCTTTATAATGATCTAATTGTTCAGGTGAATTAATTAGCCCATGGTGTTTTAATCCAGACTCAAGTTCATTAAAAACCATAAACGGATTTAAACATCCAACATGCCCATTTTTAACTAAAGAATTAGATAATTTATCTTGGATATAACGAGGTGAAATACCTTCTAAACCTTCTCTGATGGCCTCTTTGCGAAGTTCTTTTACATTATCTTCGTTATAACCTGGCAAAGTTTTCCCGTTATAGAGTTTTAACTTTTGCAATTTAGTTAAATCAGATTTTTTTGGTTCTTCTAATCTGGTTAAAATTGACCACGTTGCTGCCATTTCAATTGTATGAGGAGCAATATGAACGTGTGGAATTTTTTCAGAGTTAAAATCTTTTTGGTAAATTTTTACCTCTTGATCAAGACGAGTAATATAAGGAACATCGATTTTAACCGTTCTATCTCGAAGTGCTTCCATAAATTCATTAGATTGTAATTTTCTAAATTCAGGCTCATTAGTATGACCTAAAATTACCTCATCAATATCAGTCTGAGCAAATTTCTTTGGCTTAATCGACTGCTCTTGTGAAGCTCCAAGGAGATCGTATAAAAAAGCTACATCTAATTTTAACATCTCAATAAATTCAACAATACCGCGGTTAGCGATGTTGAATTCACCATCAAAATTAAAAGCACGTGGATCAGAATCAGATCCATATTGTGCAATTTTTCTGTAATTGATATCACCAGTTAATTCAGTTGAGTCTTGGTTTTTTTCGTCCTTAGGTTGGAATGTACCAATCCCTATACGGTCTTTTTCCGATAACAGAAGGCGCTTAACTCTAACGTGACTGAAAACTTTTTTCCAATCTCCATTATATTTTTTTAAATAGGCACCTAAGATATAGCGATCGGCCGGACATACTTCCGCTTTAATATTTACTTTATAACCATCTTTTTTGCCTTTATTAATCTCATCTAAAAAAGCTTTTCTCACATCAAATGGAAGAAGCTTTAAAGGCTCTTCATGCATAGGAGAAGGAAATAATTTCTGGCCTCCCAAAATATCAGATTCATGATCATCAAACCATTCAAAGGTATAAAGTGCACCTTGGTCAGTTTTTGAATAGTGCTCTAATCCTTTTTTAATCATTCGCGAAATTGATGATTTTGCAGAACCTACTGGTCCGTGCAAAAGAAGTACTCTTTTTTCTGTTCCATAACCTGCCGCGGCCGATTTAAAAAAGTTAACTAACTTCATTAAATGCACATCAATTCCAAATACTGCATCTTTACCGTTTTGAATTGGATCGTCAAAAAAGTGATAGCGTAGAACTTCTTTTTTGTACTCGGTGTAATTAGTTGATCCATAGCTCATAATCATATCGTGAACGCGTTGAAATGCATTTCTTGTAATGCGAGGATTAGCAGTTACTAAATCCAAATAATCTTGAAATGTTCCCGTCCAGTGAAGATGAGAAAAATCTGAAATTTTATAATTCTCATCCATGAATTTATTAATATCTAACTTCGACATTGATCCCCCTAACTTGTGATGGCCTATTCAAGATTAATTATTACATAAAAAAAAGGTATTTCCTAAAACTATAAGCCCGACAAAAAAGCTTCGCTTTTGGTGTTATGTTTAAACTCTTTGTTGACAAAATTTTAGCAGGCCTCAAGAATAGTAAAAGGGATAAAATTTAAAATAAATTAAGCTTATTTTTCAAGGAATAAAATGGGACTAATTTCCTCGGGCAATACCGACATTGGTAAAAAAAGAAAAACAAATCAAGATTCATGGTTCATGAGTCCTGAAATAAAACTTTTTGTTGTGGCCGATGGAATGGGTGGGCATAATGGAGGCGATATCGCTTCGCAGATGGCAGTTAAAGTCCTTCCGGAATATATAGAAAAAAATTTAAACATGGAACCTGCCTTGCTCTTGACTGGATCTATCAAGGAATCTAATCGCAGAATTAAAAATTATGGAGAGGCCCACACCCATCTTATGGGAATGGGTACCACAATCGTAAGCTTTTATTTCAAAGGTCAAAATATTTATATTGGCAACGTCGGAGACTCTAGGGCCTATCTTGTTAATCAAAGAAGAATATATCAACTTTCAAAAGATCATTCTTTAGTCCAAGAAAAATTAAATCATGGTGTCTACACTCGTGAACAGGCAGCGGCCGATCCTCAAAAAAATGTGCTTGTTCGAACAGTTGGCTTTGAAGATGATGTGGAAGTGGATGTATTTGTCTATAAAGTGAACAAAAATGATATTTTTCTCTGCTGTTCTGACGGTTTGCATGGAAAAATTAGTGATGAGGATATACTTTTTATCATAAATAAACATATCCCAGATCCAGGTCAGGCCACACAGTCAGAGGCAGATACGGCCATCCAAGTATTAATTGAGCAGGCCAATGAAAATGGCGGCCAAGACAATATCACGGCAATTCTTGTCATCGCACAATAATTATTGCCATAACCTCCACAAGAAAACTACAATTTATAATAGTTAAAATAGTCATTTCCTTCTGACTTTAAGTTTTTATAAAAAAATGGAGTATCCCTTTGGATCGTTATTATACATTGATGATAATTCCCGAGAAAAACAAAGAAGTAAGATCGATTAAAATTCCTCGCCTACTTTTTAAAAGTTTGATTTTTTTATCTGTTACTTTTATTTTGCTACTAGGAATTCTTACTTACGATTACTGGAATGTTTTAAGTCAGGTTTATGAAAATAAACATTTATTAGTTGAAAACCGACAATTAAAAGAACAAGTTCAATTGTTTCAAATGAAGCTGAATTCAATTACTGAAGATTTAGAACGTATAAATGTTTTTGAAAGAAAGCTTCGCGCTATCACTGGACTTGAAGCTATTCGGGCCACAACTGTAGATAATTCAGCTAGTGCCGACAAGTCGATGCTGCCTTCTCGCCTTCAATCAAATGCCATTGCAGAACCAGACCGCGATTACTCACCAGGAACAAAAATTTCAGTATTTAAGTCTGTTCCTAAAAAAACATCCGAAAAATTGAATCAATTTGAAGACGATAAAAAATATCAAGATACAAAAAAATTATATGAAGAGAAAATTGCTAATTCATTTGGTCTTGGAAATGAAATAAGTTATTCCAAAGAATGGTCATTTTTGACTCGCCAAACTTTATCCATGGCATCTTTGTACGCTGAGTTCGATTATAAATACGATGTCGTTATCAGCTTTCTAAAAGAAGTTGAAGTTCATGTACATGAACTTGATCAACACTTATTAGATAAAGAATCATTTTTACATTCAACACCAACCCTGATGCCGGCCAATGGACATTTAACTTCTAGTTATGGTCCTCGAATGAGCCCATATGCCGGAAGAATTAAAATGCATGAGGGCCTTGATATTGGAGCCCCGATCGGTACCTCAATTGTCGCCCCGGCCGATGGTGTAGTCACTTTTTCTGGTCCAAAACCTGGATTTGGAAATTTTGTGCAAATCGATCATGGCTATGGCGTTGAAACAATTTTCGGACACGCGTCATCTCTATCAGTTAAAAAAGGACAAAAAATAAATCGTGGAGATAAAATTGCAACGGTTGGTAACACAGGTTACTCAACAGGACCGCATGTTCACTACGAGGTTCGTGTCAACGGAACACCCGTTGACCCACTTTACTACGTTTTAAATTAATTATTATTAAAGTTAAAAATTTATATTGTTAAAGATTTTAGGAGCTAATTGAAATGAACCCTCTACAACTGATTTTTGGAACTAAGTACGATCGCGATTTAAAAAAATTAAAACCATTCGTTGAACAAATTAATGCTCTCGAAGCTAAAATGCAAAAAATGAGCGACGATGAATTAAAAGCTCAAACACCAAAGTTAAAAGCACTTTTGGCCAAAGGTACACCGAGTGTTGATTTATTGCCCGAAGCCTTTGCGACTATAAGAGAAGCTTCAAAAAGAGTCTTAGGCATGAGACATTTTGATGTACAGTTAATGGGTGGAGTATCTCTCTATAATGC
>JAURXW010000166.1 GCA_030654205.1 Bacteriovorax sp. | reverse complement strand
TAAAGATTGGTTTTTTGAATCGGTCGATAAAGACGTAAGTCCTTATCGACCGAATATTTTTGAACGATTATTTTTCAAGTGTAATGATGTATCCGTTATCTACTAAAACCCCAGAGATACTTTCTCCAGCTTCCATTTTACAGTCATGTCCACTTACTAGACCAACTTCAATTCCTTCAGAAGCTAATTTACCTTCATTTAGAGGGCAAATACCACTTGTTTGAATCATAGAGTCTTCAGTAAGAAAAGCTCTACAGCTGCTAAGTGTTTTAGTAACTTCTTTAATTTTTCCATTAATTTGAGCTTCACCAATACAGTTAGCATGAGCACTGAACGAAAGAGCAAGAGTCATAAGTAAAAATGCTTTAATCATAAAATCACCTTGGTTAAAAAAGTTCGTTAAAAAACTTATACAGCAACTTCACTTAAAAACATTGTCAAGATTCTGTTACTATGAAATTTCTACAAAGTCTTAAACTAGCACCCCGTCACTATCTTATGAATATTAGATAAATTGAAGGCACCTTTATGCCAGTCCATATTATACCATTTTAACTTTTTCTGAAGCTCTTCCATAAACGGCATTTTTGCTTCATTAAGTTCAGTTGGAATTAGCCCCTTTGAAGCGTAGGCAAAAGTCCAAAAAACTCCCGGGTAGATCAACATTGGACCAGTAAAAGATTTTACGACTGGATAAACCGAGCGCAAATTATCATAGAAAGACTTGATTCCGTATTCGTCATATAAAGGGTTTTCAGTCTGGGCCATCATAATTCCATTTGATGTTAGGGCTTCACTGACGTGCTTATAAAACTCTTGAGTGAATAATCCGGCAGCAAAATCTTCTGGATCGGTCGAATCAATAATAATGACATCGAAGAAGTTCTTATGATTTTTAATATACTCAACCCCATCTTGAGGGAGAACATTAACTCGTTTATCAGAGAGCCCTGAGGTACAATCTGGAAAAAATTCTTTTGAAACTTCTATAACCCGTTCATCAATTTCAACGAGGTCAATGCGCTCTATTTCAGAGTGTTTAACGAATTCGCGAACAATCCCGCCATCTCCACCACCAATGATCAAAACGTTTTTAATTTTGGGGTGAATCATTGAAGGAATATGGCCCATAACTTCATGGTAAACAAATTCGTCTTTGTCTGAGACCATTGTTTTCCCATCTAATAACAGCAATCTTCCGACCGCATAAGTATCTAGAACATCAATTTTTTGGTATTTTGACTGCTCAGAATGCAAAACGGATTTTATTTTGAAAGAAGTTGCTACATTTTTATGAAAATAGCGTTCTGAATACCACTCGTTACCTAAAATATTTTCTGTCATAACTCTCCCATTTTTACACACCTAACCAAGAAACAATTTGTCACTTAGGTCCTTTTGTGACAATAGATAGAACTTGAAATTTAAATACGCAACTATCTTTTTTAATTTTCTTTTTTTAAGTAAGGAAAGGCCACATTATGTTCGAATCAAAATTAAGTCCAAACCAAAAAATTAAAATCTCTGGATTTAACAACTTAACAAAAGTTTTAAGTTTTAATCTCTATGACTTCTGTATAACTTTGAATGAAGAACAAAAAAGCCAGTACGTTAATTATATTAACGACAAATACAATGCAACTCGAATAGCTGATATTTCACGTAAAATTGTTGAAATTATTGAAGCTAATATTTTAGCTGTTTCCGCTCAGGATTATGATCCAGTTGGAGCTTCAACAATGGTATTGATGAGTGATATTAAAGGTGGCGGAGAGCCAATTCCTTCGGCACAAGTAAGTCATCATTTAGATAAATCTCATATTACTGCTCATACTTATCCTGATGCTGCAGATCCAGATGGAATTTGCTCTTTTAGAGTAGATTTTGATATCGCAACTTGCGGAGAAATTATTCCTTTAAATGCAATCAACTATTTGTTTGAAGCTTTTGAATGTGATGTTGTTTATGTAGACTATGTTGTTCGCGGTTACACTCGCCTTGAAAATGGGAAGAAAATTTACAACGATCACCATTTCAATTCGATCCAAGATTTTATAAAACCAGAAATTAAAAGAAACTTTACTTATATGGCCGACATTAATATGCCTCAAGACAATATTTGGCAGACAAAAATGATGGTTAAAGAAATGGGTCCTGAAAATTATCTTTTAAACCCACACGATGTAAACCATCCAGATGTTCCAATGAAAATGGAACTCCTTAAAAAAGAGATGAAAGAAGTCTACAATATGATCCACTAATGGGATCAAATCTTTGGGGCTCAACTAAGACACAATTTTTTTATGAACTCAACCCAGACTTAGTTCTCGATACTGTCGAGGCATTGGGATATAAAACCACTGGCAGAGTAATGACTATGAACTCGATGGAAAATAGAGTTTATGAAGTTGAAATTGAATCTGACTCTGATAATCCAAGTGAGCATTTTAAAATCATTAAATTTTATCGTCCTGGTCGATGGACAAAGACTCAAATTCAAGAAGAGCATAATTTCTTAGCAGACCTTATTGAACATGAAGTTCCCGTCATCGCCCCTATACCATTTGAAAAATTCGACAATGCCACTCTCTTTACTTTAAAAGAGCCTGAGCTTTTCTATACTGTTTTTAATAAACAGGGTGGCAGAGCTCCAGACGAATTTACTAATGAAGAAATTGAACAAGTCGGACGCCTGCTTGCTCGTCTTCATAATGTAGGGGCCATGAGCCCAGCACCTCATCGCTTGCGACTTACGCCAGATGTTTATTTAAAATCTAATTTGGATTTTTTACTCGATCAAAAAATTATTCCTAGTCACCTTGAAGTAAGCTTTAAAAGCGTACTGGAAGGAATTTACGACTTAACTAAAAATAGCTTTAACAATATTCAATTTCAAAGAATTCATGGTGATTGTCATCTTGGAAATATCTTAAAGCGCGGTGATGTTTTTCATCTGATTGACTTTGACGATATGGTCATGGGACCGACTGTTCAAGATATGTGGCTGCTTCTTCCAAGTCGGGATGAGTATGCTGTTAATTTACGAAACCTAATGCTGGATGCTTATTCAACAATGAGAGATTTTAATTATGAAGAACTTCGCTTAACGGAAGTATTGCGAACCCTACGAATGATCAATTACTCCGCTTGGATTGCCAAACGTTTTGAAGACCCAGCATTTAAAAATGCTTTTCCGTTTTTTGAATCACCTTCTTATTGGGAAGGTCAAATTAATGATTTGAGAGATCAGACTTATTACTTGCAAGAGCTCTGATAAATAACAATTAAAATTGAATACTGCAGGCCATTTGGGAAAGAGGTATATAAAGTTCTTCTTTTTCTAAACTTTTATCTAGTGCGCTCAGGTCTATTTTGAATTTATTCACATAACATTGTATTTCAGATGAAAAACTATAATGAGTATCCAGCAAAGTAACTAAAGTATGACATTTGAAAAACATTTCGTTCGCTAGTTCATGCCTAAAAAGATCTTCACCTCTCATTAAAAAATTTTTAAAATTATGTTCATTACTCTTTCTAAGTCTTAGAGGCATCTGAGTTCGCGAACAAAGGTTATAACTATAATGATCACAACTGTGTTCGACTGAAACATTAAGAATAAAACTTGTAATAGCGCAAACTAAATTATCGCCTTCAAAAATTCTATCTTCCCCCGGAAATCCAGGAATCATTGCTGCAAGATATCGACTCCAGGACTTAATATTTTCATCTTCGTAAGCGCAGTGGCTCAAAACATTATTAACAAATTCATAAAAGACATCCCAATACTTTTCCAAAAAAGCACCATATACCCCAAAAACATTTGGAGCACTTAATCTATATTGATATTCTGGATAGGCACTATTATCAGGTAATCCAAGATAAGCACCTTTTAAACTTTCAATCAGACCATTTTTATTATTGCAAAAAGGTGTATAAATTTCATTTTGTGAATTTAGTCCAACCGACTTGGAAATATAAAGCACGGCAAAATTTAATGGCAATTGCATATAAAAATGTGGTGAAATTAATTTATACAAAACACTATCATGATCCAATAAGCATTGAGCAGAACCAACCAAAGCATCAATTGGAAAATGAAGTTTTGGATGTTCACTGAGAAGGAGTCTCATTTGGGCATTTTGAACCGCATAGGTTTTGTAAAGCCCCCATTCTTGATCATCTGGACTAATGCATTTGCCATCGGCATATATGGCCCGAGGAAATACTTTTAAATTTTCATCAAGCTCCAATAAAACAATAGTAGGTATCATTAGAATGTCATCTGAGAAAGTAGTGACATTCTTAATTATTGAAAAATCTAATTTATGATAAATTTTATTTTCTTCAAAAAAATGTACAAAACATCGTAAATCTTTAAGATCCAAAACTCTGCAGACTAATCGACTAAATACTGAGTTCGAAAATACTTGTGAAAAATGATCATCCG
>JAURXW010000051.1 GCA_030654205.1 Bacteriovorax sp. | reverse complement strand
AGTGATAAAGAATTGGGCGATTTTAATTCAGTTTACATTGCTGATAAAAGAAAGATGTATCAGAACGTTAAAAGGGAGTCAGATCGAATTTTAGCAGCTCAAGATTATGCCGGAAAAGTTAGAGATAAAAAGTGGCTTAATAATGCAATATCGAGAGATCTTTCAGAAACAACTTATAAAGAAACAAAAATTAATCTAGCACCGATTTTTTTTAAGATAAAAAATGAAATAGCTTTATTGGGAATCAAGTATGATTGTTATGACGATCAAACTGCGACCAGACTTTTTTGTAAAGCCGCCTTAAATGTCATTGTTCCAGGTAGCATTGCCAAAAATCTTCCAAAACTCACTTTTTCAGCGTCTCGAAATATTGCAGAATTCCTCGAAAAGGAAGGCTTTAAGAAAATTAATCGATTTTCAAGAGGTGAAGCCGAAAGAGATTTTTTCATTTTGAAAAATGGTAACAAAAGAGCAGGAACGAATGCAGGAAATGCAGAGTTTATTGAAGCGGCGAAAGAGCTTGTACCTGAGAGAGGATCGCTTTTTGTTCGTTTTGAAAATGCTTTCTTGAAAATGCTCAATGATAAATTTAAGGATAAAGTTTTTATCACTAGCGTAAATAATAAGTACAATGAAATTCTTTCTAAAAATATAAAAAAACTTCTTGAAAAAAATTCTGATATAAAAATTGAGATGAGAGAAAAAATGTATCAAGGGTTTAAAGAACTTGAATATAAATTCACAACAAGTTCAGGTAAAGATGTTTCGGATTCTTTTAAAAAAGAATTGGAGATAGCTTTAAACGCTTCAAAAAAAGATCTTGATTTTTATCTCACACACAATGATATCGTCAGAAAAGAAGATATTGTCTCCAATTGGTATCGCGCGGGAATGGGAAGCACTGGTTACGAATCCAATATTGCTGCACGTGTAGCAAGAGATTTAAATGGTAATTCTAAAATCATGGATTTTAATGCTAAAGAGGTCCAAGAAAAGCTAGCTCCTTTTATTTTAACTACCAAAAATCTGGCAAGTGAAATTGAAGAAAGTTTTCCCAAAAAATTTTTGGATAATGTTTCTGGAACAAAATTTAAAGTCGTCAACGAAGACATTCTGGCGCTTATTAGAAAGCATTCAGACCCAGTGGAATTATTAGAAGAAATAAAAAAGAAAACAAAAAATGATAAGATCCCCCTTGAAACCGTTAAAAAAATGCAATTATTGCAAGAACAAAGTGAGCTTTTTTCGCCACCGGTGAGAAGCATTGTAAGAGAGAACGCCGTCTACACTCTTTCAGATGGAACACAAATCGGGATTGATTACAGAGATGTGGGAGCATTAAATGCCAAAGCTCAAATGCAAGCTCTCTTAAAAAGTAATAATGTTCAGGATGCTATCAAGTATTCAAAAAATATGTTTGATGAAGCAACCAAAGAATTGGAGCGTAGAAAAAATCAGTTTGAAATTATTTTAAAAGATGTTCATTCTGAGAAAATTAAAAATGATCCTAATTTTAATTATACTCACGCAAAAAGTGGTGATGATGGAGTTGCTTCATTTTCAGCTCAGTTAAGTCAAAGAGACGTTGAGCAAATAGCTAAACGTTGGGCAGAAGTTGAAACGAAGGCCGGAAAAAAAGCCTCAGGTGCGCGCTTTTCACATCCAAGCTCTAAAGTTAAAGATGCAGGAGAGAAAAATCTGATGGGTGTTCATGGTGAGTCGATCGAAAAAGAATTAAGAAAAAGGCTCAATGGAAAAATATCGAGTGATAACTTTAATGATCTAACGATCCTGGTAAAAATGCAGGGAGAGAAGTTGGGTACGGGCAGTGTTGATATTTATATTGCATCCGGTGGAAAAAGCACTCTTACTCCAGATGAAATAAAATTAATAGCTAATGAATTTAAAGCAGCAGTCAAACAAATAAATACCGAAGGCAAACAAAAATATAATTATATGACGAATGGATTTAGATTTGATTAGTACAACATAAATTTCGAAGTCTGAAGAACTGTGTTTGATGTATCGTTAAAAATCAAGACGCCAAATTATATGATCTACCGGACCATCATCAAGGATTTCTGCATCAGTTAAAATTTGATCTTGGATAAAATAAAATTTGCGAGGAATTTTTTGTGATTTAATATTTGTTATAGCAGTCGAAAGTTCAACTGTTGCTAATCCGAGTGTGACACGAGCGTAATTAAGAATTGCAGGAAACGATCGAGTAATGAGTCCAAAGTTTTCAAATTCCAAGCCAAGCCAATAGCCAATTTCACATTTATTTTCATTAATATTAAGAGGACCCAGACTAATAAGTCCCGCCAGCGAATTATTAAAGAAAATTAAAAAATCGGGAGTACCGTCTTCTTGAAATTTTGAATTGGCCTTGGTAATTATGGCCAATGTTGATTCTCTGCTGCTGTACATATTTTCAATGTCAGGGCACCAGTAACATAATTTGTTACCTAAATTATTTTGAACGAGTGAAAATAATTCTTCAGCATATTCTGCCGAAGATATTCTGATTGTAATTTCGTTATCAACAATTAAATTCATTAATATCTCTTGAAACCAAGTCAAAACTTTTTGGTCATTAAATAACTTTACATTATTTAACTGTAAAATAAAGATAGAAGAACAATTTTGAATGGAGCTTTAAATGTTAACGATCAAGGTCGGCATATGCCCGTATGTTCAACGGCATGGTCTGAAGAAATAATCTTATCAATTGGCCGACCGTAGTCAAAGAAGAAGATCTTAAGTGGCTGGTACAATGGTGCTCCAGGGGCAATTATTTCGCTCATGGATTTTCCTAAAGACTTAGACCCAGAGTTTGAAGTGATACTGGGAAAAGCGGGCGAACTTATTTGGCAAGTTGGTCCATTAAATAAAAAAATTGCATTATGCCATGGAACAGATGGTAATGGATTTGCATTTTTAAAACTCTATAAAAGAACAGGCAAAACTCTTTGGCTTGATCGTGCAAGACAATTTGCTATGCACGCTAGTTAAACAAAGAAATGGGCGTTACTCTTTATTTACTGGAGAGCTTGGATTAGCGATGTGCTTAATAAATTGCATAAATGGTGATGATCAATTTCCAATTTTAGATATGATTTGAGTACTTTTGCTTAGAAAAGAACGGGATTTTTACATTCTCCATCACAGCGCGGAAAAGGTGTTACTTCGATATAAATTTGCTCATGGATGAATTCTTTTATATCAGCAATTCCTTTGTGATAAAAATAGAGCTCCATTTCTTGGCCGTCAGCGTAAACCGTGGTGGCTTCAGCGTACTCTGGAAGTTTTTCTTGGGATTCATGTAAAAAAGCAGCGGCTAAATCAAGATCTAATTCTTGAGGCAAAGGATAAAGACAGCGGCCACAAGGTTGGTGAAAATGGGTTTTTAGTTGTGCACGCACCACTAAATAATCTTTTAACAGAGTATTTGTCTTGCGCACTATTTGGGCCTTAATCGTCATTTCTGCAGTAGGAAAATCGGCTTCATCGTCATTTTCTTCTTCGAGTTCAACCAGTAATTCGTTTATCCAGGGAGTCGTCTTGTCGAGTTCGTATTCTTCGATAATGTCTAAGCCATATTTAGGGACGGTAACTAGTGGGTCTAACTGGGTGTTAATTTTGCTCATAAAATGATCCATACTCTTGTTAAAACTGTGAGGATTTGATTTATATCAGAAGATTTTAAAGTACAATTGAAATCGGTGAGAGTTTAGGGCATAATTTAGGAGCGTACCACAGAGGGTGCGTCGATCTTGAGACATGAGGTGCTATGTGAGCGAAGGACAACAATTATCAGTAGCTTTATTGTTATCTGGTTTAGATGAAGTTAAGGAAATTTCGGCTGTTTTTAGAAAGCTTGGAATTATTCCTCATTTTTATGAGGATCTGAAAACTTTTTGGAGTGGAACCCTAGAGCGCATTCCTTCTTTGTGTATTGTCGACGTTAAAAAAATGAGTGAAGGGGATTTAGTTCTTTGTGATCATCCGGCCGTAAAATCCGAAAAACTTCCGCTAGTTTTTTTCTATAGTAAAAATACAGAGCCACTTTTAGTTTCGACTAATGATTTTTTTCACCTTGGTGTTTTGAAAAAAACAGATAATTACGAAAGCCCATTGCGTGCGATTTTAAAACGCCTTAATCACTTCTTAGTTTTAACTCAAGAAAATCAATCTTTAAAAATTGAAAAACATTCAATGCATGAATCAATTGAAAAATTGAAATATGAAAAGTTGGCCATTGAGCAAACCGATCAGTATCAATCAATGGTTAAGAGTGTGTGTTTGCAATTAGAAGAGATGCGTGGAGAGAGTGATTTTTTTAGAGCAGTAGAGAAAATTTTTCAAGGTGTGGATGAGATTTCAGAATTCGCTATGTTGGAATTAAGTTTCAACGGACAAAAATTAATTTCACCAATATCTCACGTTCAAAAATTCCGGGCCATTCCTTCGTTATGGCTTGGACAAGCGTGCCCAAAAGGAATTGAATTATTTGCTCAAAATATGGCCACGCAAGTTGCGGTGGATATTATGGGTGGAGACTTAGTGTCACTTTTAATAAAAGGCAATCACGCAAAGCCTGATAAAATTATGTTTATTAAGGCCCGCAATGAATTATTTTATAATCAATTTGACTGGAATATGTTGGAAGCATATTTAAATGGATTCTATGCTAGTTTTAAAAACAAATTAGATAGTGAACCAAATCATGAAAAAAGATTCGCTTCAACTTTTGAGGCCATGAGTTTTTTAGATCAATTTTTATTCGGGAATACTGCCAACGAATTGAGTGATAAGAAGGCTTTAAAAAAACTTGATTATCGATTGGTCAATGTAGACTTAACTAGCTTAATTGAACTTGTTTTAAAAAAATCTAATAATCATTTTTTTTGGAGCAAGTTTGAAAAAGAATTTATAAATAAGTTAGAAATTCAAACTCGTTGTGAGTTTAGAACTTTTGAATGCGGTGTAAATCATCTATCTTTTTTAGTAGAGAGTCGCGATTTGGATTCTTTTTATGCTGAATTAAAAGATTTTACTTCCAAATTTGCTTACTGGAAATATTTTGAAGAAAGTGATGGTGTGTTATCCACCATCCTTACACCCAAAGTTAGTATGGTACCAATGTCGGCTTATGCTTTTTTGAAGTCAACTCAAAGTGCAAGTCTTGTTACGCACGAACAAAATTCTGGACTTGCTAGTAATAAAGAAAAATTAGCGAAATTAAAAACAAAAGAACTTATTTGGGGAAGAGAAGCTATCAATGAAATTTAGAAGTCGGCTTGTAGTTAACCTTAGTAATCTACATCATAATTATTCCCTTATAAAAAAAATGGCACCAGATTCAGAGGTCCTTTTCATGGTGAAAGCCGATGGATATGGACATGGCATGATTCCCGTTGCTCGTTACGCAATAACGGAATTAGGAGTTAAAGAATTTGGATGTGCAACCATAAGTGAAGCACTTAAACTTAGAGAAGAATTAAATGATTTAGAATTTGATATTTATGTTTTTTCCGATATTCAGTTAGAGCTTTTTGAAAATGCTGATATATATTTAAAGCGCAGAATTATTCCCGTTATCTCAAATGTCAGTGAGCTAGAATATATTCTTCACACTGCTGAATTTAAAAATTTTCCAATTTGTTTAAAGTTTAATACTGGAATGAATCGACTCGGTCTCGATCCAAACGATGCGCCTTTAATTGTTAGCATGCTTAAAAGACATGCTCGAAGTAGTGTTCATCATTTAATAAGCCATTATGCTAACGCTTCTTACCCAATGGACACAAACGAGAGAAACCTTTTCCAACGTTCTCGTTTTGGTGAAATAAAGAAATTTTTTACTGACTCTGGAATAATTCTAGAACGCACTTCTCCGTCAAATTCAGGGGCCATTGAGCAAAGAATCGGATTTAAAGAGCATGGAGATACGCATATTAGGCCAGGTCTAATGATGTATGGACCAACTTCACTTTTAAACGAGTACACCGATCGCAGTTCGTTTAATGGCAAAGTGGTTTCAAAATTAGAAACTTATATTATCCGAACTTTTGAAGTTAAAGCAGGAACTCCAATTGGCTACGGTTCAACTATTTGCCCACACGACGGAATTGTTGCTGTCTTGGCCATTGGGTATGGCGATGGATTTTCCACTCGCTACGGCGGAGCTCATCTTTACCATAAAGGTTTTGAAGGAATCATTACAGGAAGAGTGAATATGGATATGATCCAAGTTCTTTTCCCAATTGAAGCCCGTAATCATATTCTGGCCCACGAGATTTTTACAATCTGGGGAGAACAGGATGGTGATTTACTCAAGTTTTCAGAAGAAACAAAAACCATTCCCTATGAACTTTTCTGTTCACTCCTTCCTCGCGTTCCAAGAGTTTATCGGTTAGACTAATTGAGTGATATCAAAATTAATTAAATTACTTACTAACCAGGTCGAAGGCCTGGGGGCAAATGTTATTGAAGGGATCAATGGTCTTGGCGCAATATCATTGTTTACCGCTCGTTTTTTTTATTGGTCTATAAGAAAGCCATTTCGTATTCATCTATTTTTTGAACAGCTTTATTTTATCGGCAATAAAAGTATGACTATCATTCTTCTA
>JAURXW010000148.1 GCA_030654205.1 Bacteriovorax sp. | reverse complement strand
TCAGTGATTGTGATAAAATAAGTGAAATAAAAATTACAAACAAATTACTAGTTTTCATAAATCCTCCTTAAAAATCGAAATACATTGTAAGACCTGCCGCCATGAATGAAAGATAAGCGGCCGTTGCAATCCCACCGTGGGCCTTAACAATACCTTTAGACTCTTTTCCCTTATTAGCATCTTCCTTTGCTAAATAACCTAAAATAGGAGTTAAAACCATAAGCGGAGCATGAACCCAAGCAAGCGCGCGATGAATTTGTGTTGAACCACTATCTTTGATTCCTTCAGGCTTAGGCGCACTTAAAGAAAAATAAGCTGTAGTCCAATACATTAATCCAGTCGTAATACCGGCAATTTTATGAGCATTATTATCTTTGGCAGTTCCACTAAGAATCACGGTTGCAGTCATAGCTGCCATAGTCGCGAGTCCAAACTTTTGATGCAATTGCAATTTTGAATGCCGCTCTTCCATAATTTTTAAGGCCTGTGGGTCAACCTTTAAATCTTCTTGCTTGAAAGAAAGATCATTTAAAGAAAGTTCTGCAAATGAAATTGGTGAAAAAGAGAAAGCTGAAAGTGCAAGCAGAACAAAAATTAGTTTTTTCATTTAACGAACTCCATGTTTGATGATTTTTATCAGGAATTAATGGTACATAATTCCAAGCTGGTAACAAATGATATATTCAATACAATTGTATTTATAAAATGAATACCAAACCAAAGGTTAGAAGTCATGAAAAATACCCTTTTCTTTCTTGCATTAGTATTACTATTTTCACTACCAGTTATTGCAGAAATATCACCAAATGAAATTGTTAAAAAAGCTGATTTTAAAAGGGGTTTAGGGACTATTTCGCATTCACTCAATGTGAGTGTCACAGATCAAGATAACAAAAAAGATGTTTACCATGTTTCTGTTAAGGATTCAAAAAGTACTTTGACCGAACAAATGGAGCCTGAAAGAGCACGCGGCAGAAAAATGTTAATGAAAGAATATGATATTTGGTTATTTACTCCGAACATTAAAAAAGCAGTGCGAATATCTCTAGAACAAAAACTCACTGGTGAAGTTTCTAATGGAGATGTGGCCACTACAAATTATGCAGAAGATTACGAAGCAAAAATTCTTGGTTTGGAAAAATTAAACAATATTGACACTTATCATTTAGAATTAATTGCTAAAAATAATAAAGTAACATATAGAAAAATTGAATATATCGTTTCACAAAAAGATTTTACACCAATGAAGGCCACCTATTTTGCTTTATCTGGTAAAACTCTTAAAATTGCAACTTTTTCTGATTTAAAAAACATACAAGGAATGACCAGAGTAACAAAAATGATTATTCAAGATTATATTCAAAAGGATAAAATTTCGACTCTTATTTTTTCAGATCATAAACCTGAAAAATTCAATGAAAGCTTTTTTAACAAAGAAGGACTTGAGTTTTAATGCATAAAAAAAATTCCATCAAATTTACTTTACTATCTGCTCTCTTTTATTTTTCTAATAATGTGGCAGCGCAAACCTGGCATTACCAAACAAGAGGCTATATCTCTGCCAAATTATCTTCTTATACTGAAGACAATTCGCATAACTACGGACAACTTTAGCGCGCTCAATTTGAACAAACAACAGAATTAAGTAATAAACTATGGGCCTTAAATCAACTGCGTTGGTCAAGTAATTCCATAAATACTGACTTAAGTACTAAAAGCATCGCGAGCAAAAAAGATCAATTTGAAGCTTATCTCGGTGAAAACTATATTAGATATAAAAGTGATAGTTGGGTGGCTCAAATTGGTTATCAAGAGATAATTTGGGGTGATGCCTTTGGCTTTAACTATGCTGATATTATTAATCCTAAAGATCAAAGAGAAACATTTTTCAGCGATGCAAGCGACGCCAGATTGCCGTTGCTTTTATTTAATGGGAAATCTTTGTTTTCCAGTGGTGATTTTTCAGGCTCTTTACAAGTACTTTTTTCACCTGAACCAAGATTTTCTAAAACACTCCCCCTTGATATTTTTATTGGAAATATTTTCCCTCAAGAAACTTTATCAGTTTCAAAAGAAAAAACTCCTAAAATATTTTCAAAAACTGAATTTGGTGGAAAAATATCTGGCAGTTATAATGGGTATGACATGTCAATTTTTTCATTTTCCTATCTTGATAGAGAACCAATCTACGCAATAGAAAACTTAACAGCGACAAACATAGCATTAAAAGAAGAACATAATAAACTCAAAACAACCGGACTCTCGTTTACAAAGACAGTGTTTGATTTTGTTCTAAGAACAGATTTAGTTTATTCTCAAAATAAATATATTAATTATCTCGAAAATTTTGAACTCACTCACTTTACAACTAATTCATTGGATACCGTCATTAGCTTGGACTCTCCTTCATATAATGATTATTCCGCGGTATTGGTTCTAGCACGTTCGAATTTAGGTAATATAAAACCGAATTCATTCCGTGAGCAAACAGAACAATATCTCATTGGTAAAATTGCAAAAAACTTAGGTAAAGAGAGAAGTTTAGAATTTTCCTACACACATGAATTTGAACATCCCGGCCACTCTATTCAAACATTTCTCAACTGGCCGATAACCAATCAAACTGAATTAAAAATAGGTGGTGAATTTTATTTTGGCGATGAGCAAAGCAATCTATCTAAGTTCAAAAAAATAAATAGTCTTTTCTTTTCCATCAAGAACTATTTTCAATTATAAAGCTTTAAGTAAATATTTTTAATTCTTTAAGATAAAAAACAAGGTTTTTATACAATCCTCTTTTTCCACTGCGCTCAAAAGATGAATTTAGAAAAAACCTTTTAAAAGCCCCCTCACTTAATCCCTGAAGACTTTGCGCCAACTGAGTTGTTTTCTTTCGAAGAAAAAAATTTAATATTTTAATTTGATTTTCATTTTCAAATTTAAGGTCTTTGACATTGCTTGAACGATCGACTCTTTGATTCCAAGGACAAACATCCTGACAAATATCACAACCAAAAATAAAGCCACTTTCTAAGGACATTTTCTCACTAGGGATAGTGTCTAATTTAAATTGTTCAATCGTAAATGTGCTGATGCAATCGGAGGCTTT
>JAURXW010000146.1 GCA_030654205.1 Bacteriovorax sp. | reverse complement strand
GTAAAGTTAATGTAAATGGGGGTGGTATTGCTTTAGGTCACCCTGTTGGTTCAACTGGATCTCGCTTAATTGTTACGCTTATGCATGAGTTAAGAAGAAGAAAAGGTAAGTATGGACTGGCTTCTCTATGCATTGGCGGTGGTCAAGGTGGAGCTGTTATTATTGAAAATTTAATGCGCTAAAAATAAGTGAGAATATATGAGTTATAAAAGAATTAGCTTAGAGATAAAAGAAAAAACGGCCTATATTGGTTTTGGTTTTAATAGCAAAAGAAGCATGACTTCCTTGGATGTTGAAACAATGACGGAGCTTGCTAGCATTGTTGAAGAGCTGCATGCCAAATCAAGTGACCTTATTGGTGCTATCTTTTTCTCGCATATTGAAAATTGTTTTTTAGCAGGGGCAGATATTAATTTAATATCTTCACTTGTTACTGAAGCAGAAGCTGCCGATAAATCAGAGCAGGGTCAAAATATATTTAATCGCATTGAAGATTTAAGTATTCCAACTGTGGCCTGTGTTGATGGGGTTTGTTTGGGAGGAGGACTTGAACTAAGTCTTTCTTGTAATGCCATTATTGCTTCAAATTCTACTAAGACTTCTCTGGGACTCCCAGAAGTAAAGCTTGGAATAATTCCAGGATTTGGTGGAACTTATCGCTTGCCTCGAAAAATTGGTTTGCCTAATGCTCTCGATATGATTTTAACTGGAAAAACTTTACGTGCAGATAAGGCCAAGAGAATTGGATTAGTTAGCGAAGTTTATCCGCGTGAAAATCTTTTAGCGATGGCCAGTAAATTTTTTACTAAAAAAGAAACTCACCATTCAATTAAAGAAACACTTAAAGAACTAGCAACTGAAAATTTTGTAACGAGAAAAATTATTTTTCAAAAAGTGCGTGAAAGTGTTTTGAAAAAAACAAATGGCTTTTATCAGGCTCCTCTAAAAATTCTTGATGTCATGGACTCTGGAATGATGAAGGGGCGTACGAGTTACTTGGCCGGTGAGGCCCAGGCATTTGGTGAACTTGCAATCAGTGAGCAAAGTAAAAATCTTCAGCATATATTTTTTATGTCTGAGTCAGTTAAAAAATATGTTGGTCCAAAATCAAGCAAACCACTTCCAGTTTTAGAACGAGGAGCGGCCTTAGGTGCTGGAACCATGGGCGGAGGAATTGCTTGGTTGATGGCCGAAGCAGGAATGCATCCGATCATGAAAGACTTAACAGTCGAGGCCCTCAATATAGGTTTAAAACAATCTTCACAAAATTTTGCAGGTGCCTTAAAAAGAAAAAAAATAACACCCGATGAATTCGAAAGAAAGCAGCGCTCGATTACTGCTCAACTTGATTACAGTGGTTTTAAGAAAGTTGATTTAGTTATTGAAGCTGTTGTTGAAATTATGGATGTTAAGAAAAAAGTTTTTGCAGAAGTTGAAAAAAATGTTCACAAGGAATGTTTATTAACGAGCAATACTTCTTCACTTTCAGTTGAAGAGATGTCAAAAGCTCTAGAATTTCCTGAGCGCTTTGCAGGTCTTCACTTTTTTAACCCTGTTCACCTAATGCCATTAGTTGAAATTATTGTTCACAGTAAAGTGGATCCTGAAACTGTCGAGGCGCTTTATAAATGGGTTTTAAGAGTTAAAAAAACTCCGGTTGTAGTTAAAGATGGACCAGGTTTTTTAGTAAATCGAATTTTAATGCCGTACTTAAATGAAGCTGGATTTCTTCTTGAAGAAGGGGTTTCAATTAAAGATCTAGATGCAGCTGCTCTAAATTTTGGGATGCCTATGGGGCCATGCCGACTTTTAGATGAAGTAGGAATAGATGTTGCCGTAAAAGTTGCCAAGGTCATGTATGAAGGTCTTGGAGAGCGAGCTCATCCATCAAAATTTTCAAGTCTTTTAGCTGAGAAGAAATTCCTTGGTAAAAAAACATCGAAAGGTTTTTATCTTTATGATGAAAAAGGAAAAGTAACTGGGCCCAATACTGAAGTTGAAGAAATACTTCCGGCCACAAAAAAGAAAATGACTGAAACTGATCTTCAAATGCGTTTATTTTTACCGATGATCAATGAAGCGGCCGCTATTTTAAAAGATGGCATCGTCTCTCGTGCAGAAGAAGTCGATCTAGGACTTATTTTCGGTATAGGTTTTCCGCCTTTTAGAGGAGGTTTACTTCGTTACGCTGACAGTGAAGGATTAGACAAAATTTTAGCGGCCTTGAAGCATTTTAGTGAAACAGTTGATCTAGAACGCTACAGACCAAGCACTTATTTAGAAGAATTGGTCGCTGCTAAAACGACTTTTTACGAAAAAGCTCGCTAGAAGAAGTTGAAAAAAAAATCGTGTTTAGTACATATTTAAAATATTTCTTTTTTTATATTATTTCTGCAAAAAATCGCCAACGCCTGCTTATTTTAGCAGTCGTTGGTTTATTTATTTCATCCTTTGCCTTAATAGTTCTTCAAAGCACCATGGGAGGACTCCAGAATAAATTAATGGAGCGCTCAAAGGCCGTGATAGGACGAGCGACAATTATCTTCAAGACAACTGAATCTGATGAACGCTTAATTGAGCTCGAAAAAATCTTAAAAAAAGAAAATTTACAATATACGCGTGAATACGAAATTGAACTATTACTTAAATACCAGACCTTCATTGCTCCAGTCGTTGTTCACGGGGTGGATCAGAATGGTTTTCTGCCAGATTTTTTAGTGAAAGATAAAAAATTTGAAGCAATGATGCCAACAGAACTGGCCTATAAAGTTGGAGTGGCACCTCCAGAAATTTTACAGCTAATATCTCCTTCGCATGTAGATAATCTCTTGGGAGAAATCCCAAGAGGCCAATCAATAAAAATAGATAAAACATTTAATTCCGATGTTCCAGAAATTGATATGTCACATCTGTGGGTCAGGCTGGCATTAATTCAAAACTTAATACAATCAAGATCAATTAATCGCATTCGTATTTATTCAAAAACTAATTTTGCTCAATTGGCCAAAGTTCTTCCAAATTGGGTAATGTTTAAAACATGGGAAGATGAAAATCGGACATTGGTTTGGGCACTGAACCTTGAAAGCTCGGTGATGGTCTTTTTGTTTGCAGCGATGAGTTTATTAGTTTCCTTATGTATTTCTTCAGGTCTTTTAATCTTTTTTAATAAAATTAAAACTGATCTTTCAAGCTTTTGGATTTTAGGAGCTTCATTTTCTCAGTTAAATAAATCGACAAAATATTTTCTACACCTGATGAGCTTTGTCTCTATTATTTCAGGAGTATTGTTTGGTCTAATTTTCTTATGGATTTTTGATCACTACGCGCCGGAAATTATGCCAGACGTAT
>JAURXW010000145.1 GCA_030654205.1 Bacteriovorax sp. | reverse complement strand
GGAGCGTAAAGTTTATGAGGGTCGTAGGCCACGGCCATGAAAGCATTAAGTGACAAGGCCACTTCATGAGGTTTTGGACTTGGATTTAATTTTCTTAAGGCCAGATATGTATCGATAAGAGAAGCAATGCTTTTTTCGTTCATGTTTTTTTCAAATTGAGTAAGTTTTTTTCTTTGGTGCTCTTGAAATTTTTTAAAATTAGAGTTTTCTAATTTGTAATTATCACTTTCAATTAAGCTGAATTCATCGTTATTTAATGAAAGCCCAATTGCCGGGTTAAGAAAGCTTGCAAAGAGCTCTACGGCAGCGGCACAGCCTCTAAAGCGAGTGGCTTCTTGCGAGCAGTAGTTAGTCGTGATGGTATTGTCTAAAAGTAGTGGTTTTAATTTTGTTGGTGCCCAGCGGATCTCATCATAAGTCAGCTGATCCATAGCTGGTGCATTATTCTTTAAAGTAAAAAAAATAAAGGCCATGACTGCTGCAAAAAAATAATTCTTCATAATAACCTCGATAGTTATCGATAAGCAATTATTGTTCCAAGATTTAACTGGCTCAGTATTTATAGTGGGGTTAAAGTACTAATAACTAGGTCGATTTAAATGAAGTTTTTTAAGTTCTATGCTTGGAGTGACTATACTTTGGGCAGATGTAGTCATTTAATACGGTAAAGCACGCATTGAGTTTCTTCATTGCTTTGGTAATCTGCAGTATTAAGACGAACTCGATCTCCAGTGGCAGATCGACCAATTTTCATTTGACTAAGAGGAAGAATTAATCCGTTAATATCTTTTGTGAAATAATCATTGGTTATAACAAAAGACTCTAACGTTGTCTTGATTCCAAAGATGTTAGAATCAATATAAAATTTTAATGTTACTAATTTTTCTTCGTCGAAAGTTATAATAATGTTTTTCGTACTTTGTTCATTTGTGATTAAAGTGATTGTTGCAAATTGAGCTGAATTTATGCTGCATTTTCCAACTCTGAAATGACCTAAAAAGCTCTCTGGGTTAATTGAAGCTTGGGCCAGTTGTGAGTAATTTATCAAAGAAAAAATGCATAAAAATGTGATTTGAATAATTGATCGCATGTAAATATCTCCGAAGAGTAAGTTTTAAGATTATTTAGCAGCTGTATATCAGGATTAAATCTAAAATGCACTCAAATAGCTGAAAAATGATTTCGGTATTATTATGGACAAAAAATAAAACTACCTAGATTCTTGCTTAAATTTCCTGAAATGCAATCTTCAATTGTCATGGCCCCTCTGGAAAGTTAAGATTTCGATATCTATTTTTTTAAAATATTGGGGACTTTATGAAGCAATATCACAGTCTAATGAAACATGTTCTCGAGCATGGAACAAAAAAAGAGGACCGAACCGGAACGGGAACTCTTTCTGTTTTTGGATATCAAGCTCGCTATAATTTGGCCGAAGGATTTCCTTTGGTGACCACTAAAAAATTGCATTTAAAATCTATCGTGCATGAACTTCTTTGGTTTTTGCAAGGTGAGACTAATATAAAATATTTAAAAGACAATGGCGTTTCCATTTGGAATGAATGGGCCGATGAAGAAGGAAACCTAGGTCCGGTTTACGGCTCTCAATGGAGAAGCTGGAAAGGGGCCAATGGTGAAACGATTGATCAAATTTCTGCAGTCGTAAATCAAATTAAAAAAAATCCAGATTCACGTCGATTAATTGTTTCTGCTTGGAACGTTGCCGAGATTGAAAAAATGGCGCTTCCACCATGTCACGCTTTTTTTCAATTTTATGTGGCCAATGGAAAACTGTCTTGTCAGCTTTATCAACGCTCGGCCGATATCTTTTTGGGTGTGCCTTTTAATATTGCTTCTTATGCTCTTTTGACAATGATGATGGCCCAAGTTTGTGATTTAGAACTTGGTGATTTTGTCCATACAATGGGCGACGCTCATCTTTACACTAATCATATTGAGCAAACTAATTTACAGTTGACTCGGGAATTAAAAGAGCTCCCAAGAATGAAAATTAATCCGTCGGTTAAGAGTATTTTTGATTTCAAGTTTGAAGATTTTTAACTCAGTGGATACGATCCACACCCTCATATTAAAGCGCCTGTCGCTATTTAGGAAAAAAATGATTGTTTCATTAATTGTCGCTCATGGTCCTCTTGGAGAAATTGGTTTAAATAATAAACTTCTTTGGCATATCCCAGAAGATCTTAAAAATTTTAAAAAAATCACTTCTGGCAAGACCTTAGTAATGGGACGTAAAACATTTGAGTCAATCGGAAAACCGCTTCCTGATCGCCGCAATATTGTTTTATCTAATGACCCCAATTTAAAAATTGCTGGAGTCGATATAATCAATGATCCTTTAATGGCCTTTGATTTGGTCTTAGAAAATGACGACAGTGATGAAAGTGAGTTAGTGGTTATTGGAGGAGCAGAGGTTTTTAAAATTTATCTGCCTTATGTCCAAAAAATTTATCTTTCAAAAGTTAATTATAGTGGAAGTGCTGATACTTTTTTTCCAGAATTAAATCCCGCCGAATGGAAAGTCGTCGAGTCTGTGCAGTTTGATCAATTCAGCTTCAGTGTATTGGAAAGAATTTAATTTTTGATACTGGGAGCTTTTTATTAAGTGGCGAGAATGGCTAATTATTTTTTTATCGCTGATTATAGTTTGGATAATTGATTATAGTTCAAAACGATGGGCCATTAATCTTCATGAGACACTGTCTTATGGAAGTTTACATTTTTCTTTGCAATATAATCCCGGATCCATGCTGGGGCTATTTGCCGATCTACCTCCATTTTTGAGAGTCGTTACAATTTCAACGGGGGGAGCATTTTTAGCGGTTACCTTTGCACTTATACAATATTTGTTACCCATTCGATCCTTAATACTTCGAAGTGGAATGTCTGTTTTACTGGGTGGCATCTTAGGAAATGTTACTGATCGGGTGATCTGGGGTAAAGTGGCAGATTTTATATATTTTACTAGCAATTCAATAAATGCTTCACCAGTTTTTAATATGGCAGATTTATTCCAATGGATCGGTTATTTGATGATTGTGTATTCAATTATTAAACACGGCAAAGTTCTATGGTATGAAAAAAATCAAAGAAAAGAGTATTGGATCAATCCGCAATTTCAATTAAAATATTGTTATCTATTATTGGCGGTTGGTTTAAGCGTTAGTTTAATCGTCATTGTTTTTTCTTACACTTTTTTACGCATTTCATTGATTGAAATAGTTGGCCATAATCCTTTAATACTCGAAAAATTTCTTACAACTTTTCTGATAACTTTTTCAATTATTTGTATTAGTTTTTGTCTTATATTATTTACTGTTGGAAAAATTATTTCTCATAAATTGGCCGGGCCAATCTATGCTTTTGAAAAATATCTCGATGATTTAATTTCGGCCAAAGAAAACAAAACCAGTATTCGGCGATTTAAACTCCGGGCCCATGATGAGTTTATCGAACTTGAAAGAGTGGGTAGCTCTATTAAAAATAAATTTGCTCCCGAAGTTCAAGAGCTTGATTAAAATAATACCTGATTACTTTTGTATGACCTCTGCCTTCTGCGATTTTTCTAAAGTTAGATTTTGTTTAGCCGATTAATAGTCTTTATAGTTAAATAACTTAGAAGGACTAATCGAAATGAAAAAACCAACAAATAATATATTTTTAAAGCTAAGCTTCGGACCTCGTACCAAAGGCACAATTGGTTTTATTATTTTATCAACAGCAGTTTTGTTAACTTATCAAAACTGCGGCAAGAAAAAAGAAATCCAAATCGTTACAACACAGGCATTAACTGCGGCCCCATTAAATGTCGCCGTTGAGAGCGCATTACTTGATCAATGTACGAACGGTGGAATTACGCTTATCACTTATATGGATAAAAATATAAACGGTAAACTTGATGAAGACGAATTGGTTTTAAAATCACAAAATGTTTGTAATGGTGCTACCGGTTCAGCTGGTGCCACAGGGGCGACGGGTTCTGGAAGCGGACTTATTGTCACCAAAGCTCCAGCTGGATCATGCCCATCAGGTGGTATTCAAGTTAAAAGTTATATCGATGAAAATAATAATGGCGTGCTCGACTTGCTAGAAAAAGTCACTTCGACCAGCAGTGTGTGTAACGGAATTAATGGAAGTAATGGAGACAGTGCTCAAATCACCATGACTCCTGCAACAGCTGCTCAATGCCCTAATGGCGGATCGGTTTTCACAACTTCAACTGATTCTACTCCAAATGAGTCAACGCTGATTTGTAACGGAACAAACGGAACCAGTGCCAATATTTCAAGCTCACTGGCAAGCCCTTCACAATGCCCAACTGGAGGAAGAGTAATTTCTACTTCAAACGGGACTAGTGATCCAATTTATAGCGTTATCTGCAATGGGACCAATGGAAAAAATGCTTTTATTACCACGACGATGGCCGGACCTTATCAATGTCCAACAAGTGGAGGGATAGTAATTGCGACTTGGACAGATGGAACAAGTCCTGAAACTCAAATTATATGTAACGGTGTAAGTGCCACCAATGCCAGTATCACAACAACTGCGGCCAATCCTAATCAATGCCCGAGTGGTGGATATGTTATTACCACTTCAACAGATAAATCGGCCCCTGTTTCAAGTATTATTTGTAATGGACAAGCGGGTACAAACGGAACACCCGGTGCGACTTATTTAACAGGAATAGTGGGGCCGGCCGTCACTGGAAAACCATATTCTGCTTGTCACCACGATTTTATGTATCTGCCCTCAACATCGGCGGGAACAGCTGGTTGGTTAATCTTTCGCCATCAAAAAAATGGGACTGCTGATCAAGGTGTAGGTACGACTGGATTTAATGTTTGGAATACTGATATTGCAGATTTTTTATTGGTTGCTGAAGTGGGGAGCACAACTTATTGTACACTTCACTATGATCCAATAAAATTAACTCTAAGTTATACTGTTAATGATAAAGCAGATGGGCTTGATGGAAAAAAAGGTACGATTTCTCTTAAGTCAGAGAATCATTAATTAATATTGTTGAATAAGAGAATTTAAATTCTTTTATTCAACAATTAAATCATTTTGCAATTCATCTTTTTTTTCACCAGTGGCCGGAAAATAATTTTCTAAAACATTGCCAACGGCTTCAATTGTTTCCTTGAGCCCTTCAACAAATTTTCCATCTTGGATTTTTCCCATAAATTGAAAAATAATTTCATCCCAAATTTGTTGATCAACTTTTTTGGCTATTCCAATATCAGTAACAATTTTAATTTTCTGTTCCATAATTGAAATTAAAATTAAAACACCAGTATGGTTCTTAGTTGTATGAAGATTGTGATGGAAAAAAGCTTCATAACTTTTTTGACTGACTTCAATATCTATTTCTGATTGGCTGATTAATAATTTTGTGATTAATGAAAAATGCCCTAGCCAATAACCTATAAAGAGACCAGGAATTTGAATCCAAAGAAAATAAATAGGGTTGATAATATTTAAAGGGGAAAAATAAAGTCCAAGTGAAAATAAAAAAGAAACAATAATTGCTGCTCTAAAATGGGCCGCAGGATATATATCACAGTGATGAACAATCATAGGTACGATTTCACTTTGAGTTTTACTTTCTGCTTGGACAATTAAATTTTTAATTAATTCTTTATCTTTATTACTTATGATCATATCGAACTCTCTATAAAAATGCGTTTAAATTTTATTAATTCAGGATTTTTTACCAATCGCCAGAAGAGCCACCGCCGGAGAATCCACCTCCGCCACCTGACCAACCGCCACCACCGCCACTTCCGCCACCGAATCCTCCGCCTCCAAATCCTCCAAAACCGCCTCCTCCAAAACCACCGCGACCGCCTCGTCCGCCACCGTTTGGAAAAACATATTGAAGAAAAATGATAAGACCGAAAAGAATTAAAATTAAAAAAGAAGAACTAAGCGTTTTTCGGGCGTGCCTTGGTTGAATATTATTTCCCTCAAAGCTTAACTGACTGCCGGCCGATTGGGCCATAAGTGAAAGGCCTAATGCCACGCCATTATCATTGTTACCACTTTTTAAAAGAGGTTTGACTTCTTTTAGGATTCGTCTTGTTTTTAAATCAGTAAGGGATCCTTCGAGACCTCTACCAACTTCGATGCGCATTTTATGATCATCGGCCACAATTAAAAAGAGGGCGGCCCGGTCATCGCCTTTTTTTCCAATTTTCCATTGGTCGACAACTTTAATTGAATAGCCTTCAAGTGATTCATTTTGAAGTTTACTAATAATTAAAACTTGAAATTGAATTCCAGTTTTTTGTTCGAGATTATAAAGCGCACTGGCAATTGTGCGACTGCCAGGCTCACTTAAAAAGCGAGTCTGGTCAACAACTGGGCCTGTGAGAGTTGGTACGTCTAGCGCAAAAACATTCTCCGATGCGATAGAGAACACCAAAAATATTGAGAGAATTAATTTAAAAAAACTCATTCCTAGAATTTCACAGTTGGAGCTTTTTGGGCCTCTTCAAGATTTTCTACTTGGAATTGTGGTTTTTTCGCCAAATGCAAAAAGATCCCGTTATAAAAAGAAGTTGGTGGAACAGTGATTAAATTATTAAATTCTTTAATGGCTTCAATATAACGATTGCGGGCCACGGTAATTCTATTTTCTGTTCCTTCAAGTTGAGACTGAAGATCGCGAAAATTCTCGTTGGCCTTAAGATCAGGATATTTTTCCACACTTACCATTAGTCTAGAAAGCGCAGAAGAAACTCCCGCTTGAGCTTGTTGAAATTTTTTCATATTTTCTTCATTTAACTGATCGGCCGTAAAAGTGACTTTAGTGGCCGAAGCTCGGGCTTCGATAACTTTGGTCAAAGTTTCTTGCTCATGAGTCGCATAACCTTTGACGACAGCTACTAAGTTTGGAATAAGATCTGAGCGGCGTTTATATTGGTTTTGAACCTCTGCCCAGTCAGCTTCGACTTGGTTAGCGGCCGTAGGGATACTTTGCATTCCGCAAGATGTGACAAAAAGAGTGATAAACAAGATTGATAGTGAGCGCTGTAAATATTTTTTCATAGTTGACTCCAAAAAGCGTAAAATAATTTATAATAGAAGCTTATGACAAAGAATCAGAAAAGTGAACTTCTCCTTCCAGTTGGCAACATGAATATGTGCCTTGCCGCAATTCACAACGGCGCAGATGCAATTTATGTAGGAATGCCACACTTTAATGCTCGCGGACGCACGACTGATTTTTCGGTTATTGAGCTAAAAGAAATGATTGAGATTTGCCATCTCTATGGCGTTAAAGTCAACTTAGCTTTTAATGTTGTTATTTTTGAAGACGAATACCCTGAAGTGATTGAGCTTCTTACTCAGGTTTTACCACTTGCTCCAGATGCACTTATTGTTCAAGATGTGGGTCTCGCGAGCTTGGTGCGCAAAATGGCGCCTCATCAAATCCTACATGGATCTACCCAAATGACTGTCACTAATCATGAGGCCATGACTCTTTTAGATGATCTCTCGATTAAGCGTTTTGTTTTAGGAAGAGAAGTAAGCATTCCTGAAATGAAAGCAATTAAAGAAAAAACGGATCGTGAATTAGAAGTATTTGTTCACGGCGCTCTTTGCGTGGCCTATTCCGGCCAGTGTTTTACTTCAGAAAGTATCGGCGGGCGATCGGCCAATCGCGGGCAATGTGCCCAAAGTTGTCGCTTTGAATACGACCTAATTGTTGATGGAACTAAAAAAGAATTAGGCGATAAAAAATATCTCGTGTCTCCTAAAGATCTCTGTGGAATTGCCCAGATTCCTGAACTGCTTGATCTTGGTATCGACAGCTTTAAAGTAGAAGGTCGACTAAAAACTCCAGAATATGTGGCCGCTGCAGCTAAAAATTATAGCGAGGCCATAGATACAAAATTAGATAAAAAAACTTTTAGCGAAAAAAATATTGAGGATGCCAAACGTGAAATGGGACTGACTTATTCACGTGGATTTTATTCTGGCTGGCTCAACGGTGTTGATCATCAAGAATTGGTGGATGGAACTTTTGGGGCCCATCGAGGTGTTGATATCGGTTCTGTTTTATCTGTGGGTCCTAAATCAATAAAAATAAAATCTCAATACCTGAAATTAAAAAAAGGTGATGGCGTTTTATTGGCCAGTAGTATTAATGGCAAAAAAATTGAAATTGGTGGCATGCTCTACGATGTTTCATCTATTGGCCCTGATATTGAATTATTTTTCTCTCGCGATTTTGATTTAAAAAAAATAAGAGCTGGTTTTAAAGTTTATTTTAATCACGATGCCACGGTTGAAAAAGCACTGACTCAATCATATTCTGATAAGAATTTAAAAAAACGAATTCCACTAAGTATTTTGGTGAAGGCCACTATCGGTTGTCCTTTAGAATTAATTGTAAATGACGGAACTTTTTCACTCAAGATATTAAGTGAATCCATAATAGAGGCTTCAAAAGAGCGACCAACAACAAAAGAAAATCTGGAAAGCGAGCTTGGCGCCTTGTCAGGAACATGTTTTATTCTTCATGAGTTTAGCCTGGAAGGGGACAATAATTTTTTTATTAATAATAAAGAATTAAAAATATTGCGCCGGGAATTTACCAGTGAATTAATGGCAAAAAGAATAGAAAGAAGCGTTCCTGCTATTTTTAGTGATGCAAATATTCTTTTAAAAAATGATGTTTTACTTAATTTAAAAAACAATAAAGCGAAAACAAATTTTAATATTTTGCTTCGTGAACTCAATCAAGTAAAAGAGTTCCTAGTATTTGCCAATCCACTAAAAGATATCCTCGGAATTGTTTATCTCGATTATGAGTTTGGAAAAGAATACGCCGTTTCGGTTGAGCTCTTAAGAAATGCCGGAATTAAAGTTGGGATTGCTACGACTCGAATTTTAAAGCCCAATGAATATTATAATTTTAAAGTAATTGAGCGGGCCAATCCCGATGTGATTCTTTGTCGAAACCTTGGGGCCGTACAATATTTTAAAGATTCTAAATTTGAACTTCGCGGTGACTTCAGTTTAAACGTGACTAATTCTTTATCGGCAAATTATTTTCTAACAAAAAATTTAAAATCCGTATGTGCCTCTTATGATCTTAGTGACTCTCAGTTAAATGATCTTTTGAAAAATATGGATTCTGGAAATATTGAAGTAACCATCCATCAATATATGCCTTCATTTCACATGGAGCATTGTGTGTTCGCGGCTTTTTTAAGTACTGGCTCCAGTTTTAAAGATTGTGGCAAGCCATGTGAAAAACATAGAGTTGAATTAAAAGATCAGTTCGGAAATTTCCACCAAATAAAAGCTGACCAAGAATGCCGCAATACCATGTTCAATGCCACTTCACAGTCGGCGGCGAAACTGGTTCCTGGTTGGAAGGCCTTAGGACTTACGGAATTTCGTTTTGAAGCCTTATATGAGCTGGGAGCTGATTTAAAAGATAAAATTTTGGCCTATGCCGAGCTGATAAGAGGTGATTCAAAGGATGCCTATAATGAGGATCTGATGAAAAAACTTGGGGTTTTAGAAAAATATGGGCTTAGTCAGAAGGCCTTTGATAATCGAGAGTATAAAAATAAAAAAAGTAGATAGTTCGAACAGCTGATATTCCTCTTATTTCAATTTTAAAAAATCTAATGAAAAATTCTAGAAACCTACACTATAAAAAAACCCTCGTAATAGGAGGGGTTTTTGACGTTGAAAATGTTAGAGCTTGTTATCCTGATTTTAAAACTGCTAATTAGTCCTGGTAAATAGGGCACAGAAAAAAGCCAGATTTTTTATCTGGCCTTAGAGTTTGTATCGATTTTGCTAGCGTTTAAAAGCATGGTCTGCGAGCTTTAAAAGTGTAATCAATAAATATTTCGATGATCAGTTATTTCGGAGCAGCCTCGCTATTTTTTAATTTTTCAGACTGTTGAATAAAATCATTAATTCTTTTAACATCACGTTTAAGATTATTTCTAACACTTCTTACTCTTTCATATCTATCACCATTGCAAATAGCGTAGCTTTCAGTTACCTCTTCACATTTATTAGAAAAAGTCTTTTTTACAAATTGTGCTCTTTTATGCTGATTTAACTCTTCAAAAACAGTATTTGATTTTTGAAGCTGATCTTTAATTTTTTTGCAAAAATTCTTATCTAGTATTTCTTTGTTAGTAAAATATGAAGGTACCTCTTTTAATAATTCAAAGCGATTATCACAATAACTATTTACATGAATTAAGCCAAGCAAATGATCCCTAAATGATTCTTCATTCTTTATGGCATAACTCTTATTGGACCAGATTACATAGTCTTTATTTCTATTTGTAAGATCAGAATAGTGACTAGATTCGTATGCATGTATATCTATAGAATTCTCAATCCCACGACAGTCACCTTTGCAGTTTCGAAGTTCTTTCTCAAGCTCAATTCGCTTTAATTCATTATCTAAAACTATTATTTTGACTTCAGCATAGCAGATTGTAGTGAATAAAAAGTATATGAAGACGATCTATTTTAAAATTTTCATTAGCTTCTCCTTTAATTCAATAAACTACAATTATTAGCTATTCGGTAATAAATAAAATAACTAAAATAAACCTCCATTGTTGGATACTTTCTTAATAGTTGAAATGAGCCTGAAACTACACGAAGTGCCTGTCTTTTAGATTTAAAACCAAAAGGCCAAGTTTTTTAGCTTGGCCGTTGAATATGTAATAAAAGTCTATGGTCTAAGGATTATCTGTCTGTTGGCATTAGTAGTGGTTTAAAATTGCTATTCTACTCAATATTAATTTCAACATTTTTTTCTTTGTTATTTCTTAAGAATTTAATGCTTTTTACTGATTTAGGATTTCCCATGTATGTCATAAGGTCATTCAGAGAATTAATGTCCTTATTGTTAATCTTTTGAATTATATCGCCACTTTGTAAATTTAACTGAGACAAACTAGACCCAGGCTTAATTGAAGCTATTTTAAAGCCAGCAGTTTTAGAATAAACGTTCAAAGAAATTAAAAGTGTAACCAGCAATATAAATTTCATATTTCCTCCTTAAGTTTTAATAATAATTAATTTTGCTAGGTATAAACTCACAAGTAAACGATTTAGGTAATCACTTGGCCAACAGAAATAGAAAAAAGGCCAGAGTTTTTGCCTGGCCTTAGACTTTGTATCGATTTTGTGAGCTTTAAAAAATGTGGTATGCAAGCTTTATTAGTGGTTTAGATAAACTTTCAAAATTGAAAAATGTTAACTCTAAAAAGTCTCAAATATTTTCAAAAAAAACCCCTC
>JAURXW010000144.1 GCA_030654205.1 Bacteriovorax sp. | reverse complement strand
TGAATTAGCACTTACAGAATTTAAAATGGATAAAGATCCAGGAACCAATAATCCGGCCAGCTATGAATCTTTTGTTAAATTATTTGATAATGGAAAATCTAGCAATCACCATATTTTCATGAATAATCCAATGAAAAATGCCGGTTTTACTTTTTATCAAGCGTCTTACTCTCAAGACAATCAAGGCCAATACAATACAACTCTCGCCGTTAACGTTGACCAAGGTCGAGTGATGAAATATTTGGGATCCCTAATGTTAGTTTTTGGGGCCATTTGGCATTATAATTTAAATACCAAGAAAGTTACCAAGACAAATTCTAAGAAAGATAAAAAACTAAGCGATAAAAATTCAGGAGCCTCGGCATGAAAAAAATATTACTTCTTTCCCTTATAAGCATGATGAGCATTTTTAGTTCAACTCTAATGGCCGAAACTTATTTCTGTAAAAAAGATCTTGAAAAACTTCCTATCCTTCAAGGTGGCCGAGTTAAGCCTCTTTTTGTTCACGCTTCAGAAGCAATTAAAAACTTAACGGGAAGTACTAACGTAAAAGAATACGGACCAGTTGAAGCTTATTGCCTTCTATCATTAAATGGGATGGGCCTCGTTAGTGATTTAAAACTTGAAGCCCGCATTGATCATGTGGATTTGATGAATTTTTTAAATCTTCCAGCGGATAAACACACAATTACGTATGATGAATTACTTTCTCGGGAAGAGTCCATCAAAAATGAAGCACGCATGGTCAAAGACAATGCATCTTATAAAAAAGCTATTGGTAAGCTCTACGATAATATGTTTCTTTATAAAGAAATAAAATCGGGAGAAAATTGGCTCCTTGCCAACACAGTTGATAACCATATTGAATGGCAGCCACTAATTGTTTATCTCACAGAAGATAAAGTAGTTGCTCAAAAGGCCCTAACTCCAGAGGATCCATTTTTACCTGTGCTGTTACGAACAAAAACAGAATTTGATAAGACACTTGGAAATACAAAATATGAACTAGAACTGTATTACGCTAAGGCAGGCCTTGCTAGCTGGGCCCTAATGCTTACCATTTTAGCTTTTGCCACTTTAGTGTTATTTAAAAATTTTAATATCGCATTAGGACTGGCCTCAATTTCAGTTGTTGTTCAACTCGTATTGATCGCCCTAAGGGTTATTATTTCAGGTCGCGCTCCTATAACTAATATGTATGAGACCGTTCTTTTTTCGGGCTTTGGATCTTTAACCATGGCCTTAATTTTGGGTCACTTTAAAAAAGAAAAACTTTTTGTCTTCATGGGCCTGGGTTATAACGTTTGCACTTTAATGATGCTCAATTTTGCCAATGGTATGCTTACTGCTACTATCTCACCATTAGTTCCGGTGCTAAGAGATAATTTCTGGCTTTCAACACATGTAACGATGGTTATTCTTTCTTATGGAGCTTTAGCTCTTAGCTGGATCCTCGCCAACTCTGTACTTTTTAGACGCAAATGGGGATCAATTCATAAAAAAGAAGAATTAGTTATCGCCGATGTTATTTACACTACTCTTAAATGGGGAACTACTATGCTTGCGGCCGGAGTTATTCTAGGCGGAGTTTGGGCCGATTATTCTTGGGGAAGATTTTGGGGATGGGATCCAAAAGAGACATGGAGCTTGATTGTTCTATGTACTTATATGGCCATTTTACATGGAAGACACACCTCTTGGATTAAGACTGACAGATTTATCACAGTCACCGCTGGGGCTTTCATGAGTGTTATGATGGCTTGGTTTGGGGTTAATTATATCTTAGCGACTGGGCTGCATTCTTATGGATTTAGTGAAGGTGGGGCGATATTTTTAGGGAGTTTTTTCTTGGTGCAGATTGTGGTTTTGGTGGTGACGGGAAAGAGTAAGAATCCAGATGTGGATGTGAATGTGAATGTGAAAGTTTAGTACAGTGAAGTATCGAATATTTCTTATACTAAATTTTTAAAATAAAAATAATAATTGCGATTCCCTGTTACAAATGTGCGCCGCCAAGAATTTTACCGTGGCCCGTCAACTGGCCATGACTTTATTTTCTTGGCGATTTAAAAAAGTATTTTTGAGAAAAAACTGCTAACTAAAATTTACACAACTCAAAAACTCTAATCCCCAAACACCACTCTCTCCACCCCAATCACCCCAAAAACCTTCGATCTCTTCGCAATAAATTTCATCTTCTCAAATTTCACTTTATCTTTCACTAACACAGGCCCTTCCTTGTCCATTCCTAGCTCCATTGCATACTCTCTTCTCTCACCACTAACCCCACTGTAAAGAGTGTCCAAATAAAGCACTCCACCCCGTTCAGGATCGTAGTTATCACTATGCATGCGGACCGTAATATATTTATCTTTGCGATTTAATACAATTCCTTCTTGCAGACCTTGAGCGTTCAGCTCAATTCTTCCAGAAAGTTTTCCATCGTGATAACTTTCTTGATAGAGATGAAGAATCTCACGATTATCCTGATCCATTTGGTAGACAATTTTTCCATAATCATTATCAAGATCACTACTCACAAGACAAAGTGTATTTTCGAGGGACCAGGCCTGAAATGACATCGCCGATAAAATCGTTACAAGGAATAAGCTTTTTAATTGCATGAAGAACTCCCATCAAAATAGTTGATGGTTTCTCTTCGGCATCTTTTCCGACTTATTTAATATAGTTTGACCACTGGAATTACCCGACTTGTCTTGTCGGAGTTATTTTACAATTTCTAGAATTAATCGATATTTATTAAGAATTAAAAAAAATGGCCATTTGATTAACGTAC
>JAURXW010000131.1 GCA_030654205.1 Bacteriovorax sp. | reverse complement strand
ATGCCTCAACAATGGTACTTGTTCCATAATCCGTTCGCCTTTGTAGGATTCTTTATATTTTTTATTGCTGCCTTGGCTGAAACTAACCGAGCACCTTTTGACTTACCAGAAGCGGAGTCAGAACTTGTTTCAGGTTACCATACTGAATACTCTGGAATGAGATTTGGATTATTTGCCTTAGCAGAATACATTGAAGTTTTTGTTGTATGTGGAGTTGCGACTGCGTTGTTTTTAGGCGGATACAAAGTGCCTTTTGACTTAGGAACGGGTGCAATTTTAGTCGAAAAACTTGGCTTAGATGAAATGCTTGCAAAAAATATCGGACAAGTTTTAGAAATAGGATCATTTGTAACTAAGACTCTTGCTTTATATTATGTCGTTATTTGGGTGCGCTGGACTCTTCCTCGCTTAAGAGTAGATCAATTAATGACGTTGTGTTGGAAATATTTAACACCAATTGCGATTTTTAACCTATTAGGTTGCGCAGTATGGATGTATGCATTTGACGGAAAATCAATTTATTCACTTCTTTTTGAGACTGCTGCAACTGTAGCTGGTCATCATTAATTAGAGAAAAATAAAAGGGAGTTAGCTGTGTTTACGAATACACTATTTTTACTATCGGCGGCACTTACACTTGGTGGTGCAGTTGCTGTTGTTTACAGCCAAAACTTAATGCACGCCTGTATTTATTTACTAGCTTCATTTTTTGGTGTTGCAGGTCTTTATGCATGCATTGGTGCAGATTTTTTAGCGGCCACTCAGCTTGTCGTCTATGCCGGTGGTGTTGTAATTCTAATGTTATTTGCCATCATGCTTACGGGCGGAACTGGAAATAATATCAATCGCTACGGCCTAGAAAAAATTGCGGCCATGGGAAATAAAAAAACTTATTTTTTCGCAGGATTCACTGCGATTATTACATCATTAATACTTTTAAAAATTATTGCTAATATTTTAAGAGTTGAGACTTCTGCTGTTTTAACTCCTAATCTGCCTACTGTTGAAAGAATTGGTACGGTATTGGCGACTGATCATATTCTAGCTTTTGAAATTTCTTCGGTAATGCTTTTAGGAGCATTGATTGGCGCAGCTGTTATTTCTCGACCAAGGAAAGAAAGACATGATTAATTTAGGCTCATACTTAGGTATTTCATTCGCACTATTTATTTGCGGAATCCTTGTGATGATCGCAAGAAAAAACATTATTGCTATTCTTTTGGGAATTGAACTAATTTTAAATGCATCGGCTCTAAACTTTGCAGCTTATACAAAATTTACTAATGGCAATATTGATGGTCACATCATGAGTTTATTTATTATTGTAACAGCGGCAGCGGAAGCAGCTGTAGGCTTAGGAATTGTTATTAGGTTTTTCCAGTTAAGAGAAAGCATACATATAGATGATGCAGCTACATTACAAAACTAAAGTATTGGTAAGGATATAGAGACTATGGATTATACATTTTGGACGATTGCACCCATTGTACTACTGCCATTTTTCGCATTTGTGATTAATGCATTTATTGTTAAGAAGTTTACAAAAACAGCCGTTGCAATAAGCACGGGATCAATTTTTGTTTCATTTTTATTCGCATTAAGAATATTTTTTGATTTTATGAACGTTTATTCGGTTGGATATCATATTCATAAAGTTTTCTCATGGTTTAACCTAACCACTGGATCACAAGTTTTTGATGTCAAAATGGGAATCTATATCGACAACATGACTTCGGTTATGCTTTTGATGGTTACAGGGGCAGCAACTTTAATTCATGTTTTCTCTACATGGTACATGCACGACGATCCACGCTTTGGTCGCTTTTTTGTCTATATGTCGCTTTTTACTTCAGCAATGTTAGGTCTAGTTCTATCTGATAACTTACTTTCGGTATTTATTTTTTGGGAATTAATGGGATTTTGTTCGTATTCATTAATTGGCTTTTACTACGAAAAAGAAGGTGCTGGAAACGCTTCAATGAAAGCATTTATGACGACCAGAGTGGGAGATGTTTTTTTCTTGCTAGGCATATTGGCCATTTGGTCAGTCGTTGGAAATGTTACATTTGTAGATATATATAATGCTATAGCTGCTGGAAAATTTGCAGGTTTAACAATATCGATTTTTTCAATTGGAGTTCCAGTTGCAACACTTGCGGCTTTTTCAATTTTTATGGGAACGATGGGAAAATCAGCCCAGGTTCCATTGCAAGTTTGGCTACCAGATGCGATGTGGGGACCAACTCCATGTTCAGCACTAATTCATGCAGCAACAATGGTTGCAGCAGGAGTTTATCTTTCTTTAAGAATGTATCCTCTAATGGAATTGGGAAATTTAACCACTTTTATTTCTTACGTTGGGGCGATCACAGCTTTTGGTGCAGCAACAATAGCGCTGATTCAAACAGATATCAAGGCCGTACTCGCCTATTCAACCATTTCTCAACTTGGATACATGGTAATTGGTATTGGTGTAGGTTCATATAATGCTTCATTTATGCATCTAATAACTCACGCTGTTTTTAAAGCGTGTTTATTTTTATCTGCTGGTTCTGTAATTCACTCTATCCACTGCCAAGAAATGCCACAGATGGGTGGTTTACGTAAAAAACTTCCTTATACATTTTTCGCAATGTTGCTTTGTTGCTTTGCTATTGCAGGAGTTCCATTCTTTTCGGGATTCGTTTCAAAAGATAGAATTTTAGGTGATGCACTAGTAATGGCATTTAATAATCCAGTTTATATTCCAGTGGCCTTGCTAGGATTTGGTGGAGCTTTATTGACGGCATTTTACATGTTCAGAATGCTCTTTTTAACTTTCTTTGGTGAACCACGTGATCATCATATATACGACCATGCTCACCAAGAACATATTGGCTGGAATTCAAATGTTCCGTTGCTAATTCTTTCACTCTTTACACTAGGCTTATTTTATTCAGGATCATTTACTGGTCAGGGAGAAGTAAATCTTTTTGGCTCTAGAAATGAATGGTTCTCTACTTTGATTCACAAGCCAGATGCAGAAAGTCTTCACCATTTTGCAGAATATAAATCTGAAGATTTTGGTTTATTAGATACTCGCGAGAAAGAAAATCTACCAAAAGCAGAATACGACGTAAATCATGGAATGACTGAAGAGGTTGCTCATCATGTACATTATATTCATCATGTTGGAGCAATTCTTTCAATAGTCATTGCATTTGCAGGAATATTTCTTGCTTACTCAATGTATATTAAAAAATCAATCAGTCCTGACTGGTGGGCAGAATCATTTGTTGGATGGAGAAAAGCACTTCAAAACAAATATTATTTCGATGATTTGTATATCGGCAAAATTATTCAAAAAGGTTTAATCCCTTTTAATAATTTTCTAGCATGGTTTGATATGGGAATTTATGACAAATACGGTGTTGATGGATGGGCAGCGGTAAATCGCTTTGCTTTTAACGTCTCACGCTGGTTTGATAATACCGTGATTGATAGCGGAATGGTTGATGGAACCGGCTGGAGTGTTCGAGCGATGAATACAGTTCTAAGATGGGTGCAATCTGGAAAAATTCAGTTGTACTTTATCGTTTTGATTGTTGTACTTGCAGGATACGTTTGGAAATTAAGTTTTTAATTAAAAGTTTTTATACTAAAGATTATACAAAAAAGAATAACTTTTTAGAAGGAGTCAACCGGTGCACGGTTTAGATTTATTAAGCTGGATTTTGTGGATGCCTATTATTGGAGTAGTTGGAGTGTTGTTAGTTCCTAAGGAAAATACAACCGCAATGAAATGGTGGGCCCTTATTAATACTGTGATTACGTTCGCACTTACGATAGTTCTCTATTGTAAATTCGATCAAACAATACCAGGAATTCAAGAAGCATTAAGTGTGAAGATCCCATGGATCCCTCAGTTCCACATAAATTATGCTTTGGGAATTGATGGTATTTCGTTGCCAATGATTCTACTTACATCGCTATTATTTATGCTTTGTATTTTGAGTTCGTGGACTCAAATCACGAAATCAATAAAAGCTTATTTCGCACTTCTACTTCTACTTCAAAGCACGGTCTTCGGTGTTTTCATGGCATTGGATTTTTTCCTATTCTATGTTTATTGGGAAGTAATGCTATTGCCAATGTTCTTTTTAATTGGTGTTTGGGGTGGAGAAAACCGCGAATATGCAGCTGTTAAATTTTTCCTTTATACATTTTTCGGTTCTTTGTTAATGTTAGTGGGAATTATTGCTCTTTATTTTGCAACAGGACAATCAGAAAATTCGTTTAGTATATTAGCACTCCAGGGTGGTCATTTTACAAATTTAACCCTGAGCTTATTTGGAGCAACGGTTTCTTTTAGTAAGTTGTTTTTTATATTTATGTTTGTTGGTTTTGCTATCAAAGTTCCAGTATTTCCATTCCATACTTGGTTGCCTCATGCTCACGTTCAAGCGCCGACGGCAATTTCAGTCATACTTGCTGGTGTACTCTTGAAAATGGGTACTTATGGATTCCTAAGAATTGCCTTCCCTATTTTTCCTGATTCAGCGAAATATTTTGGAGAAGCTATTGCTTGGCTCGGATTAATCAATGTTGTTTACGGAGCTCTTTGTGCGATGGCGCAAACAGATGTTAAAAAACTTATCGCTTACTCATCCGTTTCGCATATGGGTTTTGTTATGTTGGGGCTTGCTTCAATGACAACTCAGGGTATGAACGGAGCAGTTCTGCAAATGTTTAACCACGGAACATCAACTG
>JAURXW010000126.1 GCA_030654205.1 Bacteriovorax sp. | reverse complement strand
TCATTTGAGTTCAACATCGGCAACCGTTATTCGTTATATTCAAGAAACCAAATTTAGTTTTGAATATGAAGTATGCCATGAAGTCGATGGAATTAATAAGAACTCTGTTATTGAAATACAAAAACGAGAATTGAGTAAAGAAGAAATAAAGCATTTTAAAAATTCAAATGTCGGTGATCGATTAAGTTTTGAAGTTGAAAAGATGATTGGTGAAAAAATACGAGTGAAGCTAATTTGATATTAAAAAAGGCTCCCGAGGGAGCCTTTTTTATTAAAGATAATTTTTGGGTAAATTAGCTTTTATAATTATTTCTTTTCTTTGTTCATGTAATCAGTACCAAATTTTTTCTTGAATTTTTCAATTCTTCCTTCAGTATCAAGAATTTTCGTTTTCCCTGTATAGAATGGGTGACAAGCGGCACAGATATCAATTTTTTCAAGTTTAATTGTACTTCTTGTTGCGTAAACAGCACCACAAACACAATTAACGTTGATAGCTTCGTACTTTGGGTGGATTCCTTCTTTCATATGGACCTCTAGATTGCGTATTACTGCTTTGTATACAGTAACAGGTTTATTTGAATGAGATTTATAACTAATCTCACGGTTTAAGTCAAGGTGGCAGAGCTAATGACTAGTGAGCAGCACAACTCGAACAGCCATCGCCGTCGGTCTTATTAAGGGCATCTTGAAGCTCCCAGTGCCCATATTTTTCATTTAGGATTGAGAGGGCATCATTTAGTACTAAATGGATGCTTTGGTAGAGTTCTTGATAGTCTTTATCCGTTAAGGTTACAAGATATTGCATTTGAACTTCGTCAGAGTCTTCAATCGGAGCGGCGCCTAAAGAAACAAAGGCCCGCAGCGGTGCTGAATAAAAGTGAGCTGAGGTCCAATTTTCCGTATTTATTTTTTGCATAATCATAATTCCAAGCTTTTTTTAAAGGTTTAGCAATTTTTGGTTGTCATGCCAATGATAAACATGTAATTTCACCTTCTGTTAAATTTCCTTCGTGGAGGCATGTTGTGGCTAAAAAAGGTGCTAGAGTTATTGTAACCCTAGAGTGTACAGAAGCAAGAAAAGAAGGCAAAAGTCCTTCACGTTATACTACGACTAAGAACAAGAAAACGACACCAGATCGTCTTGAACTTAAGAAGTATAATCCGTTTTTAAGACGTCATACTGTTCATAAAGAAATTAAGTAATTTAAGAACTCTTATATTTATTTAAGTGGTTGAAAACACAAGTCGTTTTTGACCACTTTTTATTTTAGCTTTCTCTAAATTTCTCCGATAGTCCCATAGAGATATAATTTTATCTCATATTTGGGGAATCTTAATTGGCCTTAAAAATTCTTATTGTAGATCCTGATGAAGCTTGGCTAGCGAATGCCAAGAAGTATCTCGTTGAGCAAATGTATGAAGTTTCAATTGTTAATAATGGGCGAGATGCTCAGTTGGCATTATATAACGACAAATATTTTGCAGTCATATTGAATTACGATGTTCAAAACCATTCCTGCACTCAAGTTTTAAAATTTATCAAAACAAATTATACCAATCAACGTGTAATCGTTATCGTGAATAACAAAGAGTTGGTTGATAATGGCGTTGTTACCGAAGAGAAGTTACAAAAATTAGGTGTCGCTGAAATGGCGGTTAAGCCTTTTGAAATTCCCCATCTCAAGGAACTGCTTGAAGGGCATCAGTCGCTTGGCGATTTGATGGCAAGTGTAACCAAAAAAGATGGTGCGACTGATGAAATTGAGGTCACGGTCACTGATGAAAATTTTTCAAGAATTAAAATTGATGAATTTTTTTCTTCGCAAGCAGTTCTGTTTGATATTTATATAAAGCTTAAAGAAAATAAATATCTAAAAATTCTTCATGCTGGCGACTCCTTTTCCAAAGAGCGAATTGATAAATATAAAAATGAAAAAAAACTAGATAGCCTTTATTTTCACAATAATGATCGAAGAAAATTTATTCAATACAATAATTTTTTAGCAAAGAGGCTTATTGATAATAAGGCCGTGCCTGCTTATAATAAGGTTAATCAACTTAAAAACGTTTCAGAAAAATTTATTGAAGAAGCATATACTATTGGAATGAAGCCTCAGGTTATTGAGCAAGGTAAAGAAGTTTGTGAAAATATTTATTTGCTAATTGAAAGCCAACCTGATCTCTTTTCTGTACTTAGGTCCTTTCAAAATTTTGATCCAACAGCTTATGCACATTCTTTTTTAGTAACCTTATACTCAACGGCAATCATTAAGCAATTTGAATGGCAGTCAAAGGCGACAATTGAAACAACTGCAATGGCGTGCATGTTTCATGATGTAGGAAAGATGTTGTTGCCAAAAGAGCTTGCGGGTTTAAAAGTTAAAGATATGACACCTGAGCAATTTGAAGCTTATAAACAGCATCCCATTTTGGGCGCCCAGGTTGTTGAAGGTAACAGAGCTATTAATAATTCAATAAAACAGATAATAATGCAGCATCATGAAGCTTACGATGGTACGGGATTTCCCTACGAAAGGAAGGGGAACAAAATATTAACACTCGCAAATATCGTTTGTTTGGTTGATGATTTTGTTCATATTATGATGGAAGATAAATTACAACCGACAGAAGCTTTACGAAAGATTTTAACTAATAAAGTTGGAGTAAAACGATATAATTCTATTTTAATTGAAAAATTTATCAATGTCTTTGTTGATCCAGAAAAAATTCATAAGGAAGTTGCTCTTCCTTCAAATTCACGATTAGTTAATCAAAAGAAAGTTTCTTAATCTTTTTCAGTATTAATATCCAAATTAACTGGCTTAGCTTCAGTTTTCTTTTCAGTTTTTTTCTGGAGTGGCTTACCCGCGATGGCACCTAAAGAGTCTGATTTGCGATTAAACAATTCATGAAATTCTTTTTTTACAACGTATGAAGTTGTATTATTAGAAATAGTAACAACAAAACAATCCTCATTCTTTAGATCGAGATCACTCAATTCGTGAATAATTCCACTAATGTTATAATCAATTGTATTGGCTTTATTATCTTCAATAGAAACAATATAGTCAGAATTTCTAGTCAGATTGCTGAGTTGTTTTTTTTGCGAATCGGTTTGTTTATCAATTATAAAACTACTTTTTAAATTCGAAAGTTCGTGAAAATAATCATCAATTTTATCTTTAGGGAGAGTGTTACCTGCTCGGTCAAACCAGGTATCTTCTTGCTTTTTTATTTCTAGTTGCGGAGAAATGTTTTTTTTGTTACCGCGATAAATCTTAAAAGAAACAATTGTATCTAAATTAATTGAAATAATTTGAGATTCGATTAAATTTAAAATAGAAGCATTTTCAAGAGAAACATTGGGAGCTTCAACGTGATAAATGCCATTTCTACCAGAAATTTTTATATAGGTTGAATTATCAATTGTATTCATTAGTCCAAAAACGATAGTCATTTCTTTTCCATTTTGGTCAGTAATATTTAAAGTAGATGTTGGTTTATCTATTGAGAAATTAGAAATATTAATTTGTTCTTCAGGGAAAATTTTTTTAACTTTGATAGTCGTAAGTGCGTTAAAAAGCTTTTCAATGAACAGGGAATTGGCTGAGATTTCACGAGGGGAGACCATATGCCATGGCGAAATTTGATTATTCTCATTTCGTTCAAATGCGAACTCGCCGGATTTATTTTTTAATGTGATGTTTTTAACTAAACCTAAGTCACTGCTTGTAAAAAGCTTTGCTTGCTCGATGATTTCTGATCCAGTTTTAATTGGATTTTGGAATAAATCTGAAAAGATAGCAGCTAAACTTACGACAATAAAAAATAAAAATAAAATAAGGTTAGAAGCAATTTGGCGCTTTTGCATGGAATCCTCAGGCATAATGACTAATAGAATATAGATTTATAATAATCAATGATAAGGATTACGTATAGACTAAGAAATTTATAACCCTAGGTCGTCTAATTCGCCAAATCCTGAACCGTCAGGGTCACCTTTTCCAGCTTCAGCTTTCTTTTCAATTTTACTTAGATCAGGCTCAATAGATTGAAGAAATTGTCGCAATAAGGCCCGTTCGCCTTCTTTTAAAAAATTAAAACGGATTAGGGCACGATGGGTGTAATTATTTTGGCTTATGATTCTGCTTTTTAAATTAAAGGGGCGGCAATAAAGAATATCTGCGTTTACAATAAATGATTTTGGAATACAAAATTGAATAACAATCGACTGGCCTTCAGTGAATGGTTTGTTACAAAAGAAGAACATTTTTTCCATACTGATTTCAGAGAGAACTGTTTTTCCTTTGCCAATTTTATCGTCAGTAATATTTGGCGCATCCAAGCTTATGCTTATAATATTTTGATCAATGCTCGATACATTAGAAGCTGCATTTAAATCTACAATATTTTCACTTGGTATGGCATTCTCTGTCGTTTCTTCTTCTGTTTGAGTTTCAGCTTCGGCCTGTGCCATCGCTCGTGCCATTTCATCTTCACCAGTATCTAGATCTGCATTTGGCTTTAGCGCCAGCACATTATCAGTTTGAATATTTTTTGGAGTGTAACTAGCTCTGATTTGCATCAGATCCATCTCTTCTGAAGTTGTACCTGCCGCTAATTTCTCTTGAATTCGGGCTTCAATTTCATCTCGAAGGGACCAAATTTTAAGTGAAATTTTTTTAATAAGAACAGGATCTGTTGAGCTGTTATGAATCATAAAATCTATTCTCTCAATTCTAGAAAAAAAATAAAGAATAAAGCTTATTCGGAAAAATTTACCACCGCGTAAAACTCTGCATCGTTAGCCGCGACGAGTTATTCTTGTTTATAGATCCAATTTTTAAGTAATAGAGTTTATCAGTTGGGTAATAGGCTGAAAACTAATCAAAATTCCAGGAGGGAGATTTATGAACAAGTTGTTATTAAGCAAAGCGTGTATTGCAATTGCAGCGTTAATGGTCAATGGCCTTAATGCGGCAGAGGCCATTCGGTTTGTTCCTGGTGAAATCATTGTTAAGTTTAAAGCAGGAATTAGCTCAAAAAATTTTTTGCAAAATAAAGCCTTGAGCGCTTTAGGGTTGAGTAATAAAAGAGAGATAAAATTATCCTATCAAAACTTAAGCGTATTAAGCTTGGCCAATGAAAAACCGCTTCAATCAACGTTGTTGGCCCTAAAAAATAATCCGGATGTAGAGTATGCAGAACCTAATTATATTTATTCAATTGCAGTGATGCCAAAAGAAAAATTAAAAAATAAAAAATTGGAACCATCACCATTTGCCAATATAAACAGTGCAACTCCTGATGACCCATCATTTGGAAAATTATGGGGAATAAGAAACACTGGCTCTAATGAACCAGAGGGAAAAGCAGGTGTTGAAGGGGCAGATATAAATGCTCTCAAGGCCTGGGATATAACTAAAGGATCTCGCAAAGTACGAATTGCCATAATTGATACAGGTGTGGATTACAACCATCCCGATTTGGTTGGAAATGTAGACTCAGAACACGGCTATAATTTTGTCAGCAATATAAAAAATGCAATGGATGATAACGGGCATGGAACTCATTGTGCTGGAACAATTGGTGCTATTCATGACAATAAAGTTGGTGTCGCCGGAGTAATGGCCGAGGTAACAATCATTCCCATTAAATTTCTAGATTCATCAGGCTCCGGAACTCTTGAGTCAGCAGTTAAGGCAATAGATTATGCCACAGAGTTAAACGTGGATCTAATGTCTAATTCATGGGGTGGTGGAGGACGTTCAGAGGCCATGTTTGAAGCAATTAAAAGAGCTGGTAACAAAGGAATTATCTTCACTGCAGCAGCTGGAAATAATAGTGCAAATAACGATTCGGCACCATCGTACCCAGCAAGTTATGATTCCCCAAATATAGTTTCGGTTGCGGCCCTAACGGCCCAAAACGAACTTGCTAGTTTTTCTTCTTACGGAAGAAACTCAGTTCATATTGCGGCCCCTGGACATAATATTTTATCGACTATTAAAGATGGCGGATATGAAATTATGTCTGGCACCTCCATGGCAACTCCACATGTCTCAGGTGTACTTGGGCTTTTATTGGCCAAAGAAGGAAGAATGCCTCATGAAGTGATGAAGGATCGGCTAACCATGACAGGAGTGCCAGTTTCAGGGTTGCGGGCAAAAACACAAACTGGGTCGCGAATCGATGCTTACAATCTTTTAACTGATACACGACCAGAACGAAATGGACCAAAGAAGGATCAATGGAAAACAGTTGTATTGGATCAAGCTTTTGAATCAGTACATCCATACAAAGAAAATTCTTCGCTAAAATTTGTTAAGCAATTTCCTGGAGCAAAATATATTCGGGTAAAAGTTGCTAAATACGATCTTGAATCTGGTTATGACTACGTTCGCATTGCTGATGGGGCGGGTAATACTTTGGAAAAAGTATCGGGCACTGGAGAAAATTATACTTCTGATTTTATAGAAGGTGACACCGTCGAAATGAATTTTGCCAGCGATCGCTCTATTAATAAATGGGGATTTAAAATTTTAGAAGTAGAAGTTCAATAAGGTATTTAAACGAAAAAAGGCTTCGCAAGCGAAGCCTTTATATTATAATTTTTTGTAAAATTAAATTATTCGAAAAGGTGAGCGTTCTTTTTCACGTATTTTGAAATAGAACCAACTTTATCAAGCGTACGAATAGCTGATGCAGAAAGTTTTAATTTAATTACTGAGTTAGTAGCTGGATCAAACACTTTTTTAGAGTGAAGGTTAACTAGTTTCTTAGTCTTAGTTTTATTATTAGCATGAGAAACTTTGTTGCCTACTAATCCCTTTTTGCCTGTTAAGTCACATGTGCGTGCCATAAAAAATCCTTGTATCCAAAATTTGTATATGAAAAGAGTGGCTAATTTAACTCAATCATCTTGAAAAGACAAGTATGTTTCTAGGTTTTGAGAGCATAGAGCATATTTGCGTTGCGTTGGCTTGCTGTTTTTAACTACACCAGCCAGCAATGACAACCCTCTCACCCTTTGTAACAGCACTGACCATATGTTCATAACCATAGATTCCAGAAAGAAATAAAATAATTTTTCCATAATTTTGAGGGGGAAACACGGAAATATTGTCGGATTCTTTACTTTTAAATCGCAGCTCACCACCAACTATATTTTCTGGATTTTGATTAAGTGAAAGCGAAAAACCTAAAAACCTTGAACCATCATCATGCCAGATACCATCTTCATCCTCAGGTGATTTTCGTATGGCAATAATATGCTCTAGTGTTTCAAATTCTAAATAAGCTGCGAGAAAATTTCTCAATAGCCCGTTTGGTCTTGAGATGTCCAAAAAATAATCATCTAATAATTTCCAATTTTTTGTTTGAAGCATATTCAAGATTATTGGAGGCAATGGGAAGTCGGCAATGACGTGGCCTGTTTCAAAAAGTTTAGTATTTTTAATCATGGCATTTTCACCATAGGATCATCTTCGTTGTCTTCCATGCAGAGATATATTTTTGAAGAATCAACACCGCGATCCATTAGCATTTCTTTTATTTTAGAGAGCATCCATTGTCTCATTGGACGATTATAGCGAATTTTATTGTCAAAACTGCTGACAAATTCTTGCGCTAATAAATCGGAATCGGGATAGTTCTTTTGTACTTTTTGAAAAACTTCCTTTGTAAATCTAACAACCCCGAGTGAGATATAACGTATTTTTTCTGCAGGAATATTATCTAATAATTGATTGGCAAGCTCTTCATAGCTAGAGATAAATTGATCATCATAAATAATCGGATCAAAATGAATTCCAATTGGAAAGCCTTGGCCGTTTAATTCGCCAATGGCCTCAAGACGATTTTTGAGCGGTGGAGTTTTCAAATCATTTAATTTCACTCGATGAGCAGGCGAAAGTGAAAAACTTGTAATGATATTTTTAAGTGGGTCTTGTTTTAAAAGCTCCTTAATATTTATGGACTTGGTTCTAAGTTCTAAGTTGCAATACGGTAAATTTTTAAAAAGTTTAAAATAATGGCCTAATTCTCCACTCAAACTGGTAAGTGCCAATGAATCACTATATTCTCCGGCGTGAAACCAGACTTGATGTTCGGGATGCAAGAGCCGGTACTCATCTGCCACTTTTTTAATTTCCAGGGCAATTTCTTCGTGATTTAAATAAAGAACTATGTCTGGAGAGTGAAAATAGCCTTGAAGGTAGCAATAGTTACATTCATAAATACAGTTATAAGCATGTACAAAATAATAGTGAGGCTCTCCTGATAATCCATAGGCAGGAGGAGCAAGCTTAACGAGCTGTCCTCTTTTTATACCTAAAAACAAGTTGAGATTGGTCCGTTTTTGCAAATAGGGTTTTTTTACTCTGCCAAAAACATCTTCAATTTTATCTATTAATTTAATTTCGGATTTAGGATATTTACTTAGAATTTCTAAAACTTGTGGATGGTTTTTTAAAGAATTTTCAATGAAAATAATTTCAAACATCAAATTGTCCA
>JAURXW010000122.1 GCA_030654205.1 Bacteriovorax sp. | reverse complement strand
GCGCTTCTTGAAAATTTCCAAACAACTCTGCTTTTGTGACGTGATCACTTGGATCAAGACCATATCCTTTCAAAAATTGATTAACTTGTTCTATTGATGACATTGGTCCCAAAAAGTTTTTGGTATCAAGCGCGGACTTTCCTCCGACAACGACGTCAAGGATTTCCCAATCGAACATATATTTTTGAAGGTAACTAGGTCTTTCCATTATTAGCCTTTGTAAGCATGGAGATTATTCGCTAGTATAATTATCTAATGAATGAAGATAATCGACCATCTCTTAAAAGACTAGACATACTTTTCCTATCCTTTTTTGGATCTGGATACTTGCCCATTGCACCTGGTACCTGGGGAACAATTGCCACTTTACCTTTCCTGTACGGAATTGGTCGATTTAATCCGCCCTACTTTCTCTTTATTCCTCTACTAATCATAGTTACAATCATTTCTTCTTTTGTTGCGGAAAGCGTCCAAAAAGAATTAAAACTTCACGATCCGCAATGGATTGTTATCGATGAAGTCCTGGGCATGACCACAGCTTGGCTTTTTATCCAGACTCACAACTTCCTGCACTTAATAATTCTTGCCGTTCTTTTTAGATTTTTTGATATCGTCAAAATATGGCCCGCGTCTTTTTTTGATCAAAAAATTAAGCATGGGGCTGGAACAATTTTGGATGATATCGTTAGCGGAATCTACGCTGGCCTGATTTATTTAACCATTGCACATTTTATTTTAACCTAAAATAAACCTTGACCTACGCAAAAACTACGCACAAACTATTCAAGTAGCAAACATTGAAACTTGCCTAATCAAAATATGATTTAGATGACTAATTTCATCTAGTAATTGCACTCTTTTGATTATTAAATAGGTTAATTAATTTGCAGTAATCGAATCCATAAAAAGAAAAACAGTGTTTGCTAATTGCTACACACCTTCGGAGGAAATATGTCATTACAGAAAGTATCAGCTTCACCATCTCCAGAAAAATTAAAGGCCCTAGATCTTGCTCTTTCGGCAATTGAAAAACAATTCGGAAAAGGCGCGATTATGAAACTCGACAACAAAACTGTTGTTGAAAAAATGGCCGTCATTCCTACGGGGTGCTTAAGTCTTGATCTAGCTCTTGGTGTTGGCGGTATTCCACAAGGTCGAATTGTTGAAATTTACGGGCCAGAATCTTCTGGTAAAACGACACTTACTCTTCACATTGCAGCTGAATGCCAAAGACAAGGCGGAACAGTAGCATTCGTTGATGCTGAACATGCTCTTGATACTGCCTATGCAGCAAGACTTGGTGTTGATATTCCAAACACTCTTATTTCTCAGCCAGACAGTGGAGAACAAGCTTTAGAAATAACAGATATGCTTGTTCGTTCAGGTGCTGTTAATCTTCTTATCGTTGACTCTGTTGCAGCATTAACTCCAAAAGCTGAACTTGAAGGAGATATGGGAGATTCACATATGGGTCTTCAAGCAAGACTTATGTCTCAAGCGTTAAGAAAACTTACAGGTTCAATTTCTCGTTCAAACTGTACAGTTATCTTTATCAACCAACTTCGTATGAAAATTGGTGTTATGTTCGGTAACCCAGAAACAACTACTGGTGGTAACGCTCTTAAATTTTACGCTTCAGTGCGATTGGATATTAGAAAAATCGCTGCTATTAAAGACGGTGATGTTCATATTGGATCTCGCACGAAAGTAAAAGTTGTAAAAAATAAAGTAGCTTCTCCATTCAAAGAAGCCGAATTCGATATTATGTACGGAACAGGTATTTCTAAAATTGGAGATATGCTAGACCTTGCTGCAAATAATGGAATCGTAGAAAAAGCTGGGGCATGGTATGCCTACAACAATAGCAAACTAGGACAAGGAAGAGAAAACTCGAAAACTTTCCTTGATGCAAATCCAGAAATTGTTGATGAAATTAAACAAAAACTACTTGTGAAATTTGGTCTTTTAGCAGGGGCCGATGCTCCAGCTATCGACACAGCAACAGGTGAGATTCTTGAAGACGTTAAAGAAGAAGAAAAAGTAAGAAAATCTAAAAAAGTAATGCAATAAAAAGTACTGTTTTAGAACTTTTGCCCCCTAGTGAATATTAGGTGCCAGAAGTTCTAAAACTTTTTTTCTAAAATCACCTCTAAAATTTATATAAATCTTATGACCATATCTACCAACAAAGCCTATCTGTATCTTATAAAAATTATCTCGGGTCGAGATTACTCAGAATATAAACTCCGAGAAAAGTTACAAGCAAAAAACTATACTCAGGAAGATATTGAAGTCGCGTTAAGCGAAATAAAATTACGCGGATTTCTAAAAGAAGAACTCTACGCCGAGTCTCGAGTTAAAAGCTTTATGGAGAAGGGGTATTCACCAGATTATATACGCCAAAAACTCACATAAGAGCATCTAAGCATTTCAGATGACGAAATTGAAGCTGTCTTTACTGAATACGGTCTAACTCCAGAAAATCAAATCGATCGTCTAATAAGAAAAAAAATACAGGCCAAAAAAGAAATGGACTATGACGAAGAAAATAAAGTTTTACGCTACCTGATGTCAAAAGGTCATGACTATGGCGACTCAAAAAAAGTATTAAAATTAATCTTAAAAGAAGGATCACAAGAGTAAGTATTTTCCATAAAATATGTTAGTCTTTCCTTAAACAATTTAAGGACTATTCATATATGGAAACAAAACTTACAGGTCATCAAATTCGCGAAAAATTTGCTCATTTTTTTAAAAAATCAGGGCATGAAAAAGTAAATTCAAGCTCG
>JAURXW010000121.1 GCA_030654205.1 Bacteriovorax sp. | reverse complement strand
GAAGCTCTAGACAATCTTAAAATTCAAGCAAGAGCAGTTTATTTCAATTCAGGAAAATCTACTTTCAAAACTGGAGATATTCCTGCAAGATTAGATGCAATGTCTGATATCCTTAAAAATTATCCAAATGCTAAATTTAGTATTGAAGGACACACAGATAGCGATGGTTCAGATGCTTTCAATCAAAAACTTTCTGAAGCGAGAGCAAGTGTTGTGAAAAACGCTTTAATCGAAAGAGGTATTAAAGAGAGTAACTTAAAAGCTGTAGGTTTTGGTGAGTCTGCTCCAGTAGCAACTAACAAAACGGCTAAAGGAAAAGCTCAAAATAGAAGAACTGAAGTGAAATTGCAAAAATAATTTCCTTTAAATATTTATTGAAAACGCCTCGATTTATCGAGGCGTTTTTTTTATTTTTATAAAATGACAAATACTTCTTTTTTAGACAAAATAGCAACAGTTTTAATTCTAAATTATTCAGACAAACTATCCGATACGATAGTAGTACTGCCTAATAAACGAGCTAAAGTGTTCTTGATAGAAGCACTTAAAAAACAAGTTTCAAACAATATTCTTTCTCCAAAGATTATTAGCATAGAAGATTTTATTCAGGATATAGCCGCTGTTCGTACAGTTGATCCAATTGAATTATTATTTGAATTCTATGAGGTTTATTTATCAGTAACCGAAAAATCAAAGCAACAAACATTTGAACTTTTTGCTAATTGGGCCAAAACGCTTTTGCAAGATTTTAATGAAATTGATAGGTATTTGTTGGATTCATCTTATGTTCTGTCTTATTTAAAAGACATCGAAGACATAAAAAAATGGGGAATAGAAGTCGAAAATAAAACTCAATTACTCGAAAACTATATTGATTTTTGGAAATTATTACCTAATTATTACCAGTCACTTTATGCTCATTTATTAAAAAAAGGAATCGGTTATCAAGGTTTAATATATCGTGAAGCTGTAAACAATTTGAATCATTTTTCGAGTGCTCTTCAAAAAGAACAATTTATATTCGCGGGTTTTAATGCATTAAATGCTGCCGAAGAAAAAATAGTTCAACAATTAATCGCATCAGACCAAGCTAAGATTTATTGGGATGTTGATCAAACATTTTTGAACGATCCTTATCATGACGCTGGATTGTTTGTAAGACGTTTTAAATCCAGTTGGAAACAGTATAAATCCAATCCTTTTGAATGGATTGTGGATGATTTTTCAAAAACTAAAAACATTCAAGTTATTGGCACACCAAAAACTATTGGTCAAGCCAAAATTACGGGCAGTATTATTGAAAAGATTATTCTTGATGACCCAACTGCAACATTAGATAAAGTAGCAGTAGTGCTTGGGGAAGAGAATTTATTGGTTCCGCTTTTGTATGCACTTCCAGCAACTGTAGGTGCATTGAATATTACCATGGGATATTCAGGAAAGAACAATCCAGCACAGATTTTGATAGCCAAATTATTTAAAATGCATACCAATGCATTGTCAAGAAAAAACAGCAGTTATGTTTTTTATTATAAAGATGTTCTGGATGTGTTGACTCATCCATTAGTAGAACCATATGCACTGACAAATAATTTAGTAAAAATCATTAATCAAAACAATTATACTTTTATCGCGCATAATAAATTGTTGGAGTTGAGTGAAAACTCCAGCGAATTGTTTCTGTTACTGTTCCAAAAATGGGAAAAGGGTTCAATTCCGGTATTAGAAACTATTTCTGAATTGTTGCAAACCATCAAGTCAAATTTGAATAATGATAATGAAGAAGAAAAAATCACCAAAGCATTTGTTTTTGCTATTTTCAAAGTCATTAATAAACTTATAAATTACTATTCGAAGCATGAACATATCGACAAAATCGAAACGCTTTATGCTATTTATAAGCAAGTAATAGATTTAGCCGAAGTGTCTTTTGAAGGAGAACCTTTGAATGGTCTGCAAATTATGGGGGTTCTTGAAAGTCGTGTTTTAGATTTTGAAACTGTGATTGTGACATCGATGAATGAAGGGAAATTTCCAGCGGGTAAATCGCAGAATTCCTTTATTCCTTATGATGTGAAAAAAGAATTGGGTTTGCCAACATTCAAAGAAAAAGATGCTATTTATACCTATCATTTTTATCATTTATTGCAACGCGCCAAAAACATTTATTTGTTGTATAATACCGAAAGTGAAGGATTGGATGCTGGTGAAAAAAGTCGTTTCATAACGCAATTTGAAGTCGAAAAGCAACCAAACCATACCTTGACGCATGAGATTTATAATGCAGTTTTACCTGAAACGGCATATCAGACGATGGTAATTCCAAAATCGAAAGCGGTGCTGTTGCGTTTAAAAGAAATTGCCGAAAATGGTTTTTCTCCATCAGCTTTGACCACTTATATTCGGAACCCAATTCAGTTTTATTTCCAGAAGATTCTACGCATCCGAGAAGTAGAAGAAGTCGAGGAAAATATTGCTTTGAATACTTTAGGAACGATTATTCACGAAACATTGAAAGTTTTGTATGAACCATTCATTGGAAAATTTATTTTGGAAAATGATATCTTAAACGGTTTCAAAAAAATTGATGACGAGGTTCTGAAGCAATTTAAATTGGTTTACAAAGAAGGCGAAATCAAAAAAGGTCGAAATTTATTAGCGTTTGAAGTAGCTAAACGCAATGTTTCTAATTTTCTAAAAGTAGAATTGCAATGTATTAAAAATGGAGATGCTATAAAAATTCTGGCTTTGGAACAAACATTTGAGCGCATTTTAAATCATCCCAGTCTACCATTTCCGGTATTGATAAGAGGAAATGTGGATAGAATAGAAGAGCGCAACGGAATTATTCGAATTATTGATTATAAAACAGGTAAGGTAGAAAAGGCAGGTGTTACGTTAAAATCCTGGAAAGGCCTGACGGAAGATATAAAAAACGATAAAATTATTCAGGTTTTGGCGTATGCCTATATGTTCGAAAAAGAAGCAAATAATAAGCCAATTGAAGCTGGAATTATCTCTTTCAAAAACTTAAGAGGTGGTTTTTTGCCTTTTAATTTTAAAGAAGAGAAAAACGAAAATACAGTCAT
>JAURXW010000119.1 GCA_030654205.1 Bacteriovorax sp. | reverse complement strand
AAACTAAACTTTTAAAATTAGCATCTGCCACACAAGCAAAAAGAACCGACACGGAGATACGGTCCCTTATTGAAAAATGTGGTGAAGAAACCAGATATTTTATTTTATTTGAAAAAGGCTCTAAAGATAAAATAGATTCATGTTTCACGAAAGCAAATATGGCAAGTTCGATGGAGAAGGCAGTTGGAAAACTAGATCCTCCATTAAAATATCCTGAACTTGCAAAGTCAAGTTTCCCTTATTTATCATCAGAAGCTATACAAAAACTTAACCCCAGTTTTGAAAATTTTCAAGATGCAAAAAAATTTCTTCGGGATGAATTGCTAAATAATATTATGGATTGGGATAAAAAAAATTATTTTAATTATAATGGCAAGGACGTAAAAGTTACTTGTAAAAAAACATGGGATGAATACAGTTATCAGGCCGTGTTTGCGAACAATAAATCTTTAGCTTCCAGCGTATCTCCCTATAGCGATAAGGTGAAATTTCAAAACGTCCTTGAACAATTATGTGAAAAAATCCATAGCGGAAAAACCTCTCCTAAACCATTTACTCGAGCAGAAGTTGAAAAGAATTTGCCAATATTTCCCTGATCTTCGACAGAACAATCTCGATCAAAAGGTCTGGGGACTGAGCTTTTAAGTTATGCCGAAACTATTGCTAAGGAGCTACATTGTACAAGGCTAAGGCTTTGCACTGGGCTTGATAATTTCCTGGAGGAATAAATGAAATCTTTTTTATCATTGATACTAATATCTATAACACTTTCATCATGTTCATCCCCAGCTAATAAAAATCGTTACCCCTCATCCGAAAATGAGAATGCGGAAATGAAGGAATTTCATAATTTTGATTCAGATGCTGAGTCTATTTTTTCCAAACTATCGAATAAAAAATGGTCGCAAAAATTTGATACAGTTGCTGTCAGATTATTATACGACATTGATGCAAATGGGAAATTGACACCAATTGAAGATAGTAGATTTCCGTTTGGGTTTGAAAAAAAATTAGATTTTTCACTTTCAAAGCAAACAAAAAAAACATTACTTGGCAAACGTGACTACTATTTCTTCGGAATGCTTGGTGGAACTTGGGCAGGAATTGATACTCAATACCCTTCTCATGGTGGAGGGTATGCAACGCAAATTCCTGTTAAAAAATTAGGAGTAAACAAGGATGGTCAAACTTATCGATTCCTATTTTGGGCCAGAGAAGATTATTATGTAGATGAAGAGGCAAAACGAATGCATACAGATCTCCTACATCCCGCCTTGCTAGAAGCAAAGGACACTCTTCAATTGGAAAAAATTTTAAAAGATGAACCTGCTTGCAAAGATATTTTGAAAAACTCTTTTATGAGCTATATCGATTGTGTAATCAATCGTGTTGCTTTTGATTACCTAATTCTTGAATATTCTCCAGAATCACCAGATTCTCTAGAAGTTATAGGTAAAGACCTTAACTCTAATAATGAAGTTTTCCGTATAAAGATGAAAAGCAAATAACTCTAAAACTCTAGACTGAATTTCATTTCGCGATTACTAAGACAAAGAGTTAAAAATATTTTGTCATAGGACCAGAGACCTAAAAAATCTCAGGCCCTTTTTATTTTTGTCCTGATCACCAATTACTCCATTTAGCTAAGCACCTAAATTTCGGTTATACTCATCAATTCAAATTTGAATTAGAAATTCATTTGCATTTTTCATCCCGTCGAGTCGTGACGATCTATTTACAGAAGTGGTTAAAGAAAAGGTTAAACCGCATGGTGTGGTTTAGTTACAAGAAGACAAATATAAAAACAAGGTAATGAAGGTGAAAAGGAATCCTGAGAAGTTCCTTTCATCCTACGGCCGATTAGGATTTTTAGCAATTGCTATTTTTTTATGTGAGCGAATTTTTGATCTGAATACAGTGAAAGAATTTCTATTATCTAAAACGTAAGGAGTTTTTTAAAAATGGAAGATGAAATTAGAAATATGAGCATAAGACATGTTGTCATAGGGAATTCGAAGCGTGTTTAAAAAAAGAATGTGAAGCATGTTGCCTCTGCACCTCCGCCGCCGATTGATAATGGGCCACCTGCATTTTTATGGGGAGTATTGATTTTAATAATTGTGATTTTTATCGCATCAGTATTTTTTCAAAGTGCTTCTGAAGCAAAAGAAGAAGCAAAAACAAAATTGGAAAAAGCTGAAGAGCGAAAACAAAGAGAACTACGTTGGGAGTGTGAGGAAAATGAAAAAAAGAATCAACAACGCGAACAGGATGAAAAAGAAAAAATGCGACTACTTGAAATTGAACGCCGACGTCTTGCCAAAATTGAGTACCAAAAACAGAGAAGTGCTAAAGATGCTACCAAAGATTCTTTAAGCGACTTTTTGTAAGGAGGATTATGGTTATTACAGGCCGCGACCGAGAATTGTTACTGAAGCTGCATTCGTATGGATTGATTGCAACCAATCAAGTGAAGAAAATTGTCTTTAATGACATTGCTGCGAAAAAGCCAGAGTCATTGGAGCGATATCCATTTTTACTTACTCAAATAATTTATTGCGGAGTTTGTGGAGACAAGCTCTGCTTATGGTAAAACCAAAAAGCATCCTTACTACGAGCACAGCAGGCGAACAAAAATTCAGAGTGGCCTGATTCATAAAATTTATAATTGTGATCCACACCGAATTCCGGCAGCGATAGCCGAAGAGATGGCTTGGAGGGATGTTCACTCCCTTTTGAGTGGCAAGCTTGCAGAGGAATTATTGTCTAAAGTGAAAGTGCTTCAGGGAAATAATCAGCAGGCAGAAGACATTGAAAGACTAAAAAATAAGATTTATTCCATGAATGCTCAGATTGAATCATTGACCGTGAGACTTGGTGAGCTTCCTAAAGAGGTTTCTGCCAGTGCAATTTACACTCAGATGGGAAAACTTGGAATATCCAAAAATGTGCATGAAGAAAAGATTTTGGTGCTTAGGAATGTTGAGCTACAGAATCAATTGCCAGTTGATCTTCTGACTTATGAGAATTTTATTGGGGTTTTAAATAAACTAAAAGAAGTGGGATTAACGACGAGTAAGAAACAAAAAATAATTGTGAGTTTAATTGAGAGGATTGAAGTATTTCCAGATAGATTGGACATATTTTTTGCAGTTGGTAGGGATAAAATAAAAAAGGAGCTGGCTTTCGCCGGCTCCCTTTTTAATTTTCAAAATGT
>JAURXW010000115.1 GCA_030654205.1 Bacteriovorax sp. | reverse complement strand
TAGCTTAGTCTTAACTTCTTCGAATTCCAAAATTGCTTCAGGGTATCGTTTTGCATTGAAGAAAAATTCTCCTAACTCAAGCCTTACCTTTAAATTACCTGGATTAATTTTTAGTAACTCACGACTATATAAAATATAATCATTATTTTTTTCTTCTAACTTAGATGCATAGATTAAAAATTCATAGAAAGTTTCTTCTTTCTTTGGCATAGCTTGAATACGTCGATAGTAGTTTTGAAATTCATTCAACTGACCACTTCTATAATAAATCGTTGCAATGGCAGAAATTAATTTTGGTTCTTCTCCAATTTCCGAAATTGCATCACGCAAGTAACCAAGTGCTGTATCGAAATTATCCTGCTCCGAAATTATTTCGGCATAGGTCGCTAAATATTCTGGATTTTGTGGATCCAGCAAAAGCGCCTTAGAAAGACGAGTCCTGGCTTCTTTAAATTTTTTAACTCTAATAAAGATTTTTGCCAGTTGAAACATATCATAATCACTCAAAGGATCTCGCGAAAGTGCTTCTGAATACCAGCGAACTGCTAAGGGAATATTGTTACCCGCTAAATTAAAGTCTCCCATAAGAGAAGCGTATTCAGAACCAAATGCATATTTTGTTTGAGAAAGATCAAGTAATGTTTTCTGTGCTTCCTCTAATTTATAAGACTTCAAATAAGTTTGAAGCAAGTTCTTCTTTAGTACGCTATTGTTAGGATTTAGTGCAATGGATTTTTGCAATGTATTTATTGCCGAATCATATAACCCTCTTCGAAGCTGCAGTTGGGTATGTAATAAAATTGCTGGGACATTATCTGGTAGAGTATCGAGTGCTTCAATTGAATATGAAAAAGCTGCTTCTAGATTTTTATTTTTTAGTTCCTGTTTAGATTTTTTTATTAGATCCAAAACTTTACTTTCTAGAATTAAGGATTGAGAAAACTTATCGCCACTTACTTCCAAAGAAGAAAGCATTGTTCGTAATTCATCTGATTCTTTTATGGCCAAAGACTTTTTAAAAAATATTGTAGCTTCTTTGTTTTTGTTTTTAATTGCACTTAAAAGCCCCATGTTGGCATAAAACTTTGCGATAAACGCGGGAGATCCTTCTGAGTTACTAAGGTTAAGCTTTATAAGAATATCCTCATATTTTTTCTTCGACTGATCTTTAAATAAATAATCTGCTGATTTCAAAAGTAAAAGCGCACTATTGGGATAGTACTTTAATCCTTCTTCAATAATATTTCTTGCTTCGCCAGGCTGCTCATCAATTTCACTAAATCGAGCCAATGAAACATAAGCTTCGAACGGTTTTTGGGGTATGACCTTGAGTTTTGTATATGTTTTTCTTGCTTCTACTAAGTCACCTGAATTAATTAAAAGATCTAAGTAATAAGCAAGAAGCTTGCTTGAAACTGCCCCTTTAGCACGTAGATAATTTTTAATAACATTTATACCCGTTTGGTATTTTCCAATTTTCCCATAAAAAAGAGCGGTGCCTGTTGCAACATTCAAATCACTTAATAATTTATTTTCTGAAAGTAATATTAGTTTGTAAATTGTATTACTCGCCAACCTAAATTCTTTTGCATCATCAAGTAATTCTACATCGGTGAGAATTAATTCTCCCAGGGCTTCATTATTGCTAAACTGCTTTTGCAACGAAATTACAAATGATTTGGACGCTTGAGCTCGACTGATATATGTATTTTTTGCATATAAATTTCTTCCCTTCACCAAGGCGGCGCTAGCTCCAGATGTATCTTCAAACTCTTGTGTTATTGGAAATTTTATATCTACATATAATGGCCCACTAATTTTGGGCTTTTCATCAGGTGCTAAAAAAACATAAAAAAGGGCCATAAAGGAAATTGCGACAATCGCAGACATTCCCTTTTTTCTTTTTTTCTTTGCTGGTTTTGCTGGGACACCATCGTGTATTGAATTATTATCTGTTATTTGGGTTACTTCTTCATATTCGTCATCTTCGTCTAAGTCCTGTGCTGTCTCTTCTTCCAAATTCTTAAGTCGAATTTTTTCATTATTTTCTTCAACCTTTGCTTGTTGGTCGAGCTCTACTTCTGAAACACTTAATTGGGCATTAATGGTTGGTAAAACTGAAGCGAGGTTGAAAAACTCTGTCTTTTCATTCATTAACTCATCAATGCTTTGTACACGCTCAATAATTTTTTCTTTTTTCTTTTTTATAATTTCATCATGAATTATTTCTTTTTGAGATTCATCCATCATATCTTTGGGTGAAATCACTCTTGCGGGATTTATTGTTGTTTTGTCCAAGTCCTGACTTACTTTATTTACTCCGCGAACAGCTATCATTGTTTTTTCTAGATAACTCTCGATTACTCCATTTTCTTTATATTTTTTTTCTAATTCTTCATAATCTGTATCAATATTTTTATTGTTCGTTTTTCCAAATTTAAATTCGTGAAAAATTTTTATTTCAGAATTTGTTTTATCTGAATTTAATTTTGCATTTTTTTCTTCTTCGAGTTTTGTTTTACTGATTTGACTAAACAAAGATACAAGGTTTGGAAAAGTCGTTATTTTTCGCCAATCTCCGATTGGAAACTGCTGACAGACTTCATTGCCATTAATATGATTTTTTAAATAGAGCTCGCCAATTTCTTCAGTTGTAAATGGGCCGATAACCCGTTCATTCTGAAGTCTTATCCTATACTTTACACTCATTCATTCCTGTCTACTTCAGCCCTAAAAAGAGTGATGGTGCAATACCAAAAGTGAAGATCGACAATAAAATGATAACATGAACTAGTGTTTCGCTAAAACGAGTTTTAATAACAGGAAGTTTCATCTTCTCTTCATTTTCAGTAAATAAGTCGCTGACGAATCTTATATAGTAAGCAAGTCCGATGATAGAGCTGATAAATATAGATGTGGCCTCTACGGCAAAGCCTTCTTTAAAATAATTAGTAAACAACATATATTTCATCGCAAAACCAGACGTAAGTGGAATTCCACCTAAGCTAAGAACGCAAACAACTAACATAAGTGCAAGGCCTTTATTACGATAAAAACCTGAGACAAGAATATCTCGGCCATCTTTATTCTTATTTAACTGAGCAAACTGGTTGAGTATCATGATTACTCCAGTTGCTGTTAACGAGTATAATACCAAATAGCTGATTAACTGTTTTTCTAATAATTCGTCAGGATTCATACACATCATCATCAACATATAACCTGTATGGGCAACCGATGAGTAGGCAATAATTCTTTTAAATTGGCCCTGAACTATGGCCATAATATTTCCATAAAAGGCAGACATTACTGCAATGACTTGAATGATTCTTATTAGAATATCTGAAAAATGGGGATCGCAAGACTGTAATAAAACTTGAATCAAAGTTATAAATTTAAAACCAATAATAATTTTAGATATAAAAAAGTTAGTTGCTAGATTTCCGTCAGTAACATTTGAATAAACATCAGCTATCCATGCATGAAAAGGAAAGGCTCCCAATTTAAAACAAGCTGTTAATATAAAAATCCCAAGTGCCACAGCATATAGCTCTTGATTATTTACTGTTGCCCCAACCAATGTTAATCCACCAGTTGCTCCAAGATAAAATGCAGCTCCAAGAAGAAAAATGGCCGAAACGACCGATCCTTGAATTAAGTATTTTACTGCAGCTTCTTTTGAAAATTCTAAATTCGATGTGGCAACTAATGAATATCCAATTAGTGCAATGGTTTCTAAAGCTACATAAAAAGTAATTAATTCGTTGGCACCTAAAAGAAAAACACCGCCCAAAAACATATAACTTACGAGTAGAGTACTTTTTACTTTATCAAGTGAATGATAGCCATTTATTAGGATCATTAAAATGTTTAGAATTGAGACAATTTTCAACAGAAAAACTTTATTTCCATCTATTGAAAAAAGTTCCCCTAAACTAAAATGATCATTCGTATAGAGCATACCAAAGAAAATGATAGAGGATATTAAACTCAATCCAAATGCTATGTATTTTCCATTTTTTTTAATATTAATGGCCAATAATGCAGCTGCATTTAAAGCGATGAAAATTAGTACATTTTGTAAAAAAGATAAATTTTCCATTTCTATAAACCTTTATTCACGAAGAAGCTAATTGTGCCATCATACATTGATGTTATTAACTTAGGATAAAGCCCTAAAACAATTGTTAAAACTGACAATACAATCATTGGCGTTGCCTCTAGCAGTGATAAATCTTTAAGCGACTTATTCTCTTCATGGGTAATCTCGCCAAGAACTGTTAAGTGATACATTTTCAAAAGATATATTGGAGACAATATAATTCCAGTTGCCGCTAAGATTGCCACAACTTTATTTATTTCATAAACACCGGCCGTAATCATAAATTCACCAACGAACCCACAAGTCATAGGAATGGCCATAGATCCTGCGGTGATAATAAAAAAGAGTATAGCAAATCGAGGCATCACCTTAGCAAGTCCACCGAACTGATCCAAATTTTTAGTATGTCTTCTCGTATATAGATAATGGACACCAATAAATAATCCAGGCGTTGAAATTCCATGAGCAACCATTTGAAAAATTGCACCTTTAACGGCAAAAGCATTTTGAGAAAATACACCCATTACGATATATCCCATATGCGATATGGAAGAAAATGCTACTAGCTTTTTAATATCTTTTTGTACCCATGCCGTAAGAGCTCCGTAAATTACACCAATGGCCCCAAGATAAAGAACGATGTCTCTAAAGGCACTCACGGCTTGAGGATAATATGGAATAACAAATCTCAAAAATCCGTAAATACCAAGTTTCAAAAGTATTCCAGCAAGTAAAATAGAACCCGCAGTCGGTGCTTCAACGTGAGCATCTGGAAGCCATGAGTGAAATGGAAATACTGGTACTTTTAAAAAGAATGCAATTGAAAATGACCAAAAGATTAAGGACTGTGGCGACCAAAATCCATTGAAGTGAAGATTTAATGATTTTACTACATCATAATTAAGATCGTAAGAACCATTGAGTTTATAAGCGAGTGCGCTCATATAGCACATCGATGCCAGCATTAAAATTGATCCGGAAGCTGTCATCATAAAAAATTTAAAACTAGCATAGCGTCTATTGTCACCACCGAAAACACCAACTAGAACAAATAAGGGAATTAGCATTGCTTCCCAGAAAATATAAAAGCCATACAGTGATGTTGAAAGCAATGATCCATTAACGGCCCATACAAGTGTAAATATTAGAAAGTAATAAAGGCGTAATTTATCAGTTTTAATTTCCCAAGTTGTAATTACGACAATTAGTAATAAAAATGCATTTAACAATAGCAAGAGGCCGCTTAAGCCATCAATTGCAAATGTATAACTCATATTAAAAAAGAGTGGCATTTGAAATTTTAAAAGCTCATTTAATACGCCCGGATTTGGCATATCAAAAAACATTTTTATCGAATAAGCAAAAACAACTAACGATCCAATTAAAGCATAGAGCTTAATGGCCCTTTCGTTTTGTTTTGGCGCAAACATAAATCCAATTGCCCAAAGGAGAGGTATTAAAAATTTAACTAGAAATAATTGATCCATGATATTTGTCTCTTTTTACTATCTGAAAATGAATGCGTTAAAAACAGCTGTTATTATTATTGTGAGTCCTATAATGATATATAGAATTCCCATTTCCAGGCGATCTGGTTTTGTATCTTCTAGAAATGTTCCACTCGTGCCTATTGTTTTAGTTACCAGTCTTACAAAACCATTAACAATATAAGTTTCAACGATATCAACTAAGAAATTTCCAACTTTGTAGAGTGGTTTAATAATTACTGCTTCATAAATTTCATCAACCATGAATTTATTTGAACTCAAAGTCCAAAGCCCAAGAAACTTAGCTTTGAGTTTATCGCGCATTTTAACTTCATTATTTTTAACATAAATATAATAGGCGAGTCCCATTGAACTTAAAATTAGAAAAGTTGTTACTACCATCATAATTATTTCAGTTTCTTCTGATAAATGAGTGTGTCCCGTTGCAGGTGCTACAAATTTTTCTAAAAATGTTTGAATGAGTCTTGAGTATTCATGACCTCCAAACAAATGTGGCATCCCGATATAACCTGCACCAAAACTACATATGGCCAAAATAACTAATGGGATTGTCATTACTGAAGGTGATTCATGTATTTCATGAGAATCATGAGAATTGTGAGAATTGTGAGAATTGTGAGCATGCTTGGCAGGTGCGACGATAAAAACTAAAACCAGCATTCTTGTCATATAAAAAGCTGTTAACAAAGCACTTATTAATCCAATTGAATAAAGAAATATTCCATTACCTGGATTTGTGAAGGCCATTGATAAAATTTCATCTTTCGAGAAAAATCCTGAAAATCCAGGAATACCTGCAATCGCTAAAAATCCTACTAAAAATGTCCAAAACGTAACGGGCATTTTCTTTTTCAATCCACCCATTTTGAATATGTTTTGCTCATGATGACATCCGTATATAACTGAAGCTGCACATAAGAAAAGTAGGGCCTTGAAAAATGCATGCGTGAAAACGTGAAACATACCAGTTGAAAAAGCTCCAAGGCCACAGGCCATAACCATATAACCTAATTGTGAAACCGTTGAGTATGCCAATATTTTTTTAATATCAGTTTGTGTTATTGCAATAAGTGCAGCTAATAAAGTTGTAAGTGCTCCGATCCATGCAATAACATCCATAACAACTGAAAAATGGACAATTATGTTTGAGACCCTACAAAGTAAAAATATTCCAGCTGTAACCATGGTCGCAGCGTGCATTAATGCTGATACTGGAGTTGGTCCCATCATTGCATCAGGTAGCCATATAAAAAGTGGAATTTGAGCTGACTTACCTGTAACACCCAATACTAAAAGTAAGCTTGAAGCGATAAGAATATTTTTGTTAGCAAGTAATATGGCCATGTCTGGATGCTGAAGCTCTCGAAACGACACTGTATTAAAAACTAGTGCGTAGCCAATCATTCCAAGCACAACACCAAAATCACCAACACGGTTTGCAAGAAAAGCTTTCTTGGCAGCATTTCCATTTTTTGTTTGTTCGTACCAAAATCCGATTAATAAATATGAACTTAAACCAACACCCTCCCATCCCATGAAAAGGACAAGAAAATTTTCTCCAACAACCAGGAGAAGCATTGAGAAAGCAAATAGAGCAAAAAAAGCAAAGAACTTTCCAACTTTTTCCTCATGATCCATATAACCAATAGAAAAGAATGCAATTGCACTTCCTATCCCTGTTACCATCAAGCACAGAACAACTGAAAGTTGGTCCATAACAAAATGAATATCAAAGATTATTTTGTTATAAGTCATCCAGTCCCATAATTTTACATGTACTGGACCTGAATCTTGTACGTGTAAGGCCAGCATAATCACCAAAATAAAAGAAGTGAAAAGTCCTGCGAAGGTTATAAGACCCGCTTGCACGTTATTTAACTTATTCTTTATTAGAAGAGAGTTAATTAAAAATGCGAGTAAGGGAAAAAAGGGAATGAGCGCCAAATAGTTCTCGTACATAATTACTCTTATTCCGTTATAATTTTAATATCGTCTGTGTATATTGTTTGTTTCTTACGATAAAGCGCGATGATTAAACTTAAACCAACTGCTACTTCGCAGGCAGAAATAATCATTGTAAAAATTACCATTAATTGAGCATCTAAAAAGCCTGTTGATTTTGAAAACAAAATAAACAACAAGGCTACGCCCCCCATCATTAACTCTAAACATAGAAGCATCGAGATTAAATCTTTTTTAAAGATTGTTCCAAGTAGTCCAAGACAAAACAGAAAAGCAGCAAGGTAATAATAAATACTCATAGCTTTTCCTCCGCCTTCAATATTTCCATTTGTTCTATTGATTCATCTTTTTCATGAGTTGCAATAACTACGCTTGCCACTATCGCGGCCAACAAAAGTACCGTTGCCATTTCAAAAGGTAAAAAGTAACTATTAAATAATTTATCAAAAAGTGCTTTCATTGAATTATCGGTTAAATTTACAACACTAAGTGAATCGATATTATTATTAATGACTAATGCAAATACTCCCAAAACAACCAAGACAGTAAAAGTAGAAATAACTAATTTCACTTTACTTTTTTCTCGATTATTTCCGAATTGCTCTAGGTTGATTAACATCATTACAAAAACAAATAAAATAGCGATTGCGCCAGCGTTAACTAAAACCTGAACTGCTGATAAAAACACTGTACCTAACTGAAAGAAAATCATCGCCAGAGAAAGTAGTGTCATTAATAATGCAAAGGCAGAAACTACAGTTTTTTTAGAAAAAACGACCATTAATGCAAAAGCGACTGTGAGGATTGTTAAAAAAACATCTGCAACCATATTATTGATTCCTAAAATAGACAAAAAGAACTGTTACAATTAAATTTGCAATCCCAAGTGGAAGAAGTCTCTCCCATCCTAAGTCCATTAATTTATCATATCTAAAACGTGGAAGTGTCCATCTTACCCATACAAAAAACCAAATCATTAGAGCAATTTTTATTCCTAAAGAAGTTAATTGCAAGACAGCTAAAAGAATTGGTGCTTTTTCTGCAATTAATTCCAACCCCGGCAGAAGGCTGTAACCACCAAAAAATAAAATTATAAGCAATGCCGAAAGAGCAATCATGTGAATGTATTCGGCCATGAAAAATAGGGCAAATTTCATTGATGAATATTCCAAGTGGTAACCTGCAACCAATTCTGATTCACCTTCTGCTAAGTCAAATGGAAGCCTATTTGATTCAGCAAAAATACCAACTAAAAATAAAAGAGCAGCAACTGGCTGGAGAAAAACTCCCCATTTTGGTAAAAAGCCAAACCAATATCCTGTCTGAGCAGATATCATGACGTGAATATCATTTGATCCATACAGAAAGATCATTGCAACAACTGACGTTGATAAAGATAATTCATACGAAACCATTTGAGCACAGGCCCGAAGCGCACCCAGCATTGAATATTTATTATTAGATGCCCAGCCTGCAAGTAAAATTCCATATGATCCAAGGGCCGAAGCCGCAAAGGCATAAAAGATTCCCATATCACTTCTAAAAACTTCTGGAAAAATAGTTCTCCCGAAAGCTTGAAATGGTGCCATGACCGGAATACAGGCCAAAGGAAGTATTGCTACGACCAGGGCAATAATTGGAGCAGCTGTATAAAAAAATGGTTTAACATGAGTTGGATGAACTTCTTCTTTAAACATAAACTTTGCAACATCTGCCAGAGGCTGAAGCAATCCAAATGGACCAACACGGTTAGGCCCTAGACGTTTTTGCATAAAAGCAGCTCCACGTCTTTCAACGTGAATTATTATTGGTAGTGCCCCAAGAGGTAGGGCCAAAATTACTACTGTTTTTATGAGAATTTCTAACATGACTTCAAACATTTTATTCTTCCCACTTAAGAGCTTTGGAGTTGATGACAAATATATATCCCACCAACATTATCACCATAAAAAAGATAAACCCTGCCAACATGAAATCATGATTAGGTGACTCTTGATAAGCAAGTGCCCATGGCAGTAAAAAAACAATTTCAACATCAAAAAGTAAAAACAGAATTGCTGTAAGATAAAATTTAATATCGTATTGTCTTGTGGCGCTTCCAACTGGATTTACACCTGACTCATAGATATCCATTTCTCGAACAATTTTTCTTTTTTGCCCAAGAAGAGAAGATATTAAAAGAAGTACTGCACTTAATGTGCAAGCAATAATAAAAAACACTATAAAAGAAGCAAATTCCATTAATCCCTCACTCGCTTCAAGAAAAATTACTGAATAAAGATTTTGGCATTATTTGCAAATGTCATAATACTTTCCCAAAAAATTCCAAGAATAATTATTGGCGCCGTCATAGCTACAATGATTAATTGATTCAAAAATCCAAAGCCTTCAATTGTCTCTGTAGACTCAGGTTGTTTTAAAGTCATTAGTCTTACGATCTTTAAATAATAAAATGCTGAGACAACTGAATTTAGAACAAGAACTATGGCAAGTGAATAGTAACTTGAACTTAGAAGAGCGTTGATGATATTCCATTTTGCGATAAAGCCAGCAAGCGGAGGAAGACCTGTTAGCGAAAACATTACTACTGACATTACAATGGCCATATATGGATATCTATAAGCCAAGCCCTGAAAACGTTCAAAGTGATCATTACCGTATTTATCTTGAACTATATTCGTTATATAAAATGCCGTTAAAGTCATAAACAGATAGATAATTGCGTAAAAAACAATTGCTCTTACTCCAATATCATTAATCATAACTAAACCCGCTATCATTATCCCAGCGTGAGATATTGATGAATAAGCGAGCATTCTTTTTACAGATTTTTGTCCGATTGCTGAAACATTTCCAACTGTCATTGTTAATGCGGCAATTCCCATCATTAAACCAATCCATCCAACTTTTAGAGGAGAAGCCACTGAGAAAAATATCATTGTTACTCTGACTAATGCTGAAATACCTGCAAGCTTTGGTACTACTGCAAAAAATGTAGTTACTGGAGTTGGAGATCCTTCATATACATCTGGTGACCACATATGAAATGGCACTGCTGCGATTTTGTAACCAATCCCTGCAAAAAATAAAACAAACGAAGGTAGTAAAACTAGAATTTGGGTATGATTTAATTTGGCAATATTGCTGGCCATCCCTGCAAACTGAATTGTTCCAAGAACACCAAACATATGGCTCATTCCAAACAACATTATTCCCGATGAAATACCGCCGTAAAGAGCGTACTTAAGTCCAGCTTC
>JAURXW010000098.1 GCA_030654205.1 Bacteriovorax sp. | reverse complement strand
TATAAAAGAGTTAAAGAAGGAAATAATAAAGACGAAAAAATTGAAAATTATATTCCACGTTTCACCCAAGATTCATTTTCGGCCTTACAATTTGTGAGAGGACTTCCACTTGTTAAAGGTGACTTGTACGATTTTCCAGTTGTTACTCGCGGAAGACCTTGGCTATTAAAAATTGAAGTTATGGGAGAAGAAACGACTTCTGTAAATGGCAATGACATTAAAGCTTACAGATTGAAAGCAGAAACTCATTTTCCAGGGGTTTTACAAAAAAGTGGTGATATTAACTTTTGGTATGCAGCGGATGAAACGAGAAAGTTAGTAAAATTTCAGGCAAAAGTTAAAATTGGTTCGATTTACGGTGAATTAGTTGAGTATAAACCCGGCGTTCTGACCAAATAAGTTAGAAAAAACCAGAGGCAATATTGGTTAATAAGTATGCTCGAAACATTCTCTACCTTCTTCCTACAAGGGATTGGAGTACTAAGGAGCGTTTTGCTTTTCGAGACATTATGCTTGCCAAAAAGCATGGATATAATATTTATCTTTGTACATATGAAGATTCCTTCCTTGCTAAAATAGCTCGCAAACTCGATATCGAAATTATACCTTTTAAAGAGCATTTTTTAAATCGTTTGACTGTATTTCATAAACATTTCCCATTAAGAAAAATCACAAAATTTATTAAAATAGATATTGTTCATTGTTATGATTTTAATTTACTTTTTTCTCTGAGTGTTCAATTAAAAACAGAAGATTTAACTGCATTAGTTATTACTCAAGACCATGTAATCGATAAACCTTTGCAAAGATTTTGGTATCGCCCGTTAATTTCACGAATAGATTCTCTTATAATGATTAATAAAAACTTAAAGCAGGATGCTATTGGAAATCTGGGACTACCGCTTAAAAAAATTGAATATTTTGGAATGGGCTTAACAACAGAGCCTTCTGTAGATCAAGACAAAATAGCATTTAATTTTGAATTGTATAAAAATTATTTTTTGGCCGGAACTTATGTCTCTCCTGAAATTTCAGATATCGCAACAATTACGCCTCTGCTGTCTGCTTTAAAAGTTTTAAATGAAAAAATGCCAGGTGGGAAAAAGAGTAAGCTAGTTTTTTTATCAGCAGTAGAGTTTCAAACAATTGCAATATTACCTAGCATTATGGCCCAAATTGAAGCGCAAGAGCTCCAAGAGGACGTTTTATTTGTAACAACTCAGGATATTGTGAAAGTTATTAATTGTCTTAATGTTTGGATAAGCAATTGTCCAAACGAGTTGATTGAAGATTTTGCCATCTCGTCGATTATGATGGAAGTACCTGCCATATTTGTAAGAAATTTTTGCACAAAGGATTTAATCGAAGAATATAGCGGAGTTGGGGAAACTTATAAAGTTTTCGACGCCCGGGAATTGCGTGATAAATGGGAAAAAATCATTCTAGGCAATGCCGTTTTTAAAGAAAAAACCCGTGTCTACAAGTATTTTATTGAACGTGAACATTCGTATAAAACTTACAAAACCCAGCTGCTAAACCTCTATACCAGAACCGTTCAGCGCCGGGCCCGTTTGTTTCGTAAGAAATAGTCTTTTTTCTGTACAAAATTCCTTAAAATTTGTATAGTGCAACCTCAAATCTAGTAACTCTTTTTTAAAGCAGAAACTGGGGCCGATTTCTCTGGATTCGTCTGGGGCCATTGGTAAAAAAAAATTTCTCGAGGTATTTATGGCTCAAAAACAAGAACTAAAACAGAATTGGATGAAAGGTTACGACGTCGTCATTGGTGAAGATGTTGAAACTGTAATCACAACTGATTTTAGTGAAATGCTGCACTCGTCTGTTTCTAAGAATTTTGAAGAAGGTGAAGTGTTCATGGGAACAATCATCAGCATCGGTCAAGACTACGTAACTGTAGACATTGGCTACAAACAAGAAGGTTTAGTTTCGGTAAAAGAATTCCAAAACTACGATGGAACACTAAAAATTAAATCTGGTGATTTAATCGAAGTTTACCTAGAAAAACTAGAATCAAACATGGGTAACCTTATCCTTTCTAAGGACAAGGCTGAAATCCTAAAAGCATGGGATAGAATCTCACTTGCTTGCGAATCTGGAGAACCATTAACTGGTACAGTTATCGCAAAAGTTAAGGGTGGTCTTTCTGTTGATATCGGAGTTAAAGCTTTCCTTCCAGGATCGCAAATTGACATCCGTCCAACTAGATACCTTGATAAGTACATTGGGAAATCAATGGAATTCAAAGTTATCAAGTTTAACAAAAAACGTGGAAACATTGTTCTTTCTCGTCGTGCAATCCTTGCTGAAGAAAGAGGAAAAATGCGCGGTGAAATTCTTTCTCAAATTGAAGAAGGAATGGTTGTTAAAGGGATCGTTAAAAACATTACTGACTACGGTGCATTCATTGACCTTGGTGGTATTGATGGACTTCTTCACATTACAGATATGTCATGGGGAAGAGTTAAACATCCAAGCAATATCCTAAACATCGGTGACGAAATCGAAGTTAAGATTCTTAAATTTGATACAGATAAAGAGAGAGTATCTCTTGGTCTAAAACAAGTTCAAGCTAATCCATGGGAAGAAGCTAAGACTAAATACATCCCAGGAACTAAAGTTGCTGGTGAAATCGTGTCTGTTAAAGACTACGGTGTGTTTATTGAGCTTGACGACGGAATCGAAGGATTAATCCACGTTTCTGAAATGAGCTGGACTAACAAAATTAAAAATCCAACTAAACACTTTAATGCTGGAGAGAGAATTGAAGCTCAAGTATTAGACGTAGATGTTGAAAACAAAAGAATTTCTCTTGGTCTAAAACAACTTCAACCAAATCCGTGGGACGCTCTAGTAGCGAAATACAAAGTTGGGGATAAAGTTAAAGGAAAAGTTAAATCTATTGTTGATTTCGGAGTGTTCGTAGAAGTTGGTGAAGACATGGATGCATTAATCCACGTTTCTGATATTTCTTGGACTAGAAAAAATATCGTTCTTACTGACGAGTTCAAAGATGGACAAGTAGTAGAAGCAATGGTTATGGCCGTTGATAAAGAAAACCAAAAATTCTCTTTAGGTCTTAAACAACTTGAAGAAGATCCATGGAAAAAAATTGAATCAAGATTCCCAGTTGGAACAGTTGTAGAAGCAGAAGTAGTTCGTGTAACGGACTTTGGAGCTTTCGTAGAACTTGAAACTGGTATCGAAGGTTTAATCCATATTTCTGAACTTTCTGAAGAAAGAGTAGAGAAGCCATCTGATGTAATCAAGAAAGGTGATAAACCTAAAGCTATGGTTATTTCAGTTGATAAAGAAGCGAAGAAAATCGCTCTTTCTATCAAGGCTGCTGCACATACAGGATCAGACTATAAACAAACTGATCGTATTAAATCTGCAACTCTTGCTGATAAATTCAAAGACTTCAAATAGTACTTAAGGTTTTAACCTAGCTGATAGTATTTAAAGGGGCCCTCTTCGGAGGGCCTTTTTTTTTGTCCCTAAGTTGGATGGGGGCACGCGGTGGGAGCCGAAGTGAGCGCTCAATCCTTAATATGCATAAGCAGGAAATCGAAGATTAAATCTGGCCGCTTGGTTGTTAAAGTGAAGGTAAGTGAAGCAAGATTTGGATTGAAATCGTTAAATTTCGAATCTGAAAATCACTCGTTTAAATCTTGTTTTTCAAGAATAAATTATAGATCTTGTGTTAGAAGGCTTGAAAAGGCTTATCAAGAATTTGGGAAGTTTTCTGGTCGCCGAAGAAACGCAGCCTGCAAAGTTTCGGATCAACGTCGACCAGTTTCTTAATCTTAACAAACCTCAGGCTTTTTGCAACTGTCTCTTTCTGTCAAACTTCATTAATTTGATTAAATTTTGACCTGCTTTTAAAACTCTTTTAGCATTGATGCATGAAAAAAGATCAGTGCAAAAAAACAACTGCTTATTTGAAGTTAAATCTCACCGGCAAACGTTTAATTTTAAGACCCTTTAAATTTTCTGATTTTAAATCTTGCCAGGCATCAGATAAAAATAGACTACCTATTTTAAATAAATTCGACGAACCAATTTCATTAGGCAAATCTGATTACCAAGAATTTAAAGAAAAAATAAAACGCCATCGACTGCGTGGCAAAGCCCGTATTCATTTTATCTTCGGGATCTTTGATAAAAAAACTGGTGAACATATAGGCAATCTAGATCTTCTCACGATCAATCAGCAGATAGGCTGGGGAAATCTTGGCTTTCATATTCAAAACCAATACTACTCTAAAGGATACGCCTCTGAGGCTTCGAGACTTGCGCTAACTATTGCATTCAAATATTTAAATTTTCATCGTATCGAAGCGGCCATGGAAATGGATAATCTCGCCTCAAAAAAAGTAGCCATTAAAATTGGTCTAAAATATGAGGGAGTCAGAAAAAAATTTTTCCCTCATAAGGGAGGTATTGATATGCGAGTCTATGCAACTAATGCTATCGATTATAAATAATTAAAAAAGATCACAAAAACTGATTCAATGAACGAAGATTCAAATATTAAGTCTAACGAAAGTTGGGCTTTTTTCTTTTTGTACTAAAAAACGAAAACCAGCCCTTAGTTCAAGAGGTTAGCTACCATTAATTACAACTATTATGACAATGATACCAAGCTGTAAATATTACAAAATATAATAGCTTATTTTTAAATGTGATATAAAATTTTAAAATTTATAACAATCTATGTTTAAAACCTTTAACTTAAACAAAGGAAATTTTTTACAAGCAATGGATGGAAAATTATATTTCCAACTATGTCAGTCGAGATATTAGAGGTCTTTTTCCCAAACTTAATATCCATAATTTTAAAAGATTCCTAACTCTATTGGCCCAATTTTCTGGGCATCAATTGAATATGAGTGAAATGGCCAGAGCGCTAGAGGTAAGTAACACTACCATTAAAGATTATCTCGACATTATCCACCAGACCTTCATTTGGCGCAATTTAGATTCGTTTGAAAAAAATTCGCTAAAAAAAGTGCAGAAGGCAAAAAAGGGATTTTTTCGAGACCAAGGCATTTTACATTATTTTTTTAAAATAAAATCATTAGATGATTTACTTATTCATCCGATCGCTGGATTTTCTTTTGAAAGTTTTGCGATTGAAGAAATTATTCGAGGACTTCAAACGACGATGGAAACACAACTTGAGTATAGTTATTATCGTACCATCGATAAGTCAGAAGTTGATCTTATTATTGATGGGCCATTTGGCATTGTTCCCATCGAAATAAAACTAGGATCGATAACCTCAAAAAAAGATTTATGGGGATTGGAAAATCTCATGAGTGATATGAATTTAAAGTATGGGATTGTAGTGAACAATGCCCGAAGAATTGAATTACTTACTGATAAAATTATTCAAATTCCGATTAATTATTTTCAATATCAATTTCAGTGCCATGCTTAGTCCGGAGAAAGTGTAATTCTTCGTCACCTTCAACTTGCCCGTTATCGTAAAAATATCTTTACATTTGGCTTTTCGGGAGTGCTCAAGGAGGTGCCACTTGTTGTATCCAGAGTCATTCACTCTGATGTTTCTTGTTGGCAACAGAATGTAACCCAACTGTTTTAATCCAAACGTATCCTGATAGTTTTAATCGGATGTTTCCAAGTGGTAACACTTTGTTACCAAAGTTCTTTCTTATTTTTAAAAACAAACGATAATCAATTTATGGAAACAAATACACAAACAGATACACAGAAAAAAAGTATTGAAACTCATTCTTCTCAGAGCTGGCTTGAGAATTTATTGGCGGAAAAAATTAAAAAAAATCCGCAGTTTTCTCTTAGGGCCTTTTCACGAATGGTTGATGTAAGTCCTGCGGTTTTATCTAGGGTACTTTCTGGAAAACGTAAGCTTACTTTTAATCTAGCGGTGAGAATAGCTGATGCTTTGGTGTTGGCACCGTTTGAGCGAGAGCTGCTTTATTCATTTTATCTTTCAAATGAACCAGCGGACGCTGTAACTGAGAAGAGCAAAAAAGAAAAAGAGTTAAGTATGGATTGTTTCAACGCCATGAAGGAGTGGTACCACTACGGTATTACTCAGCTGCTTTACATTGAATCTTTTAAAGAAGACCCGAAATGGATTGCAAAAATGCTTTCAATATCTGAGTTAGAAGCAAAGTTGGCAATTGATCGCTTGTTGCGTTTAGAAATTTTAGACCGCAACGAGTTTGGAAAAATCTATAGAACCGCGACACATTTATCAACTTCCACTGATATTGCTTCGGCCGGTATCAGGCATTTTCAAAAACAAATTTTAGAAAAATCGATTGCCTCACTTGAAACTGATGATATTTCAGAGCGCGATATTACTTCTATAACGATCGCCATTAATGAAGATCAAATCCCACAGGCCAAAGCAGAAATAAAAAAATTTAGAATGAAGATGTCGGAGTTTTTGGCCACGGGTGAAAAGACTCGTGTTTATAACTTGGGAATTCATCTTATACCTTTAAGCAAATCAACAAACGGAGATATCCATGAACTTTCTTAAAAAAATATTATTATTAAGTTTTTTTATTCATACGACTTTTGTTTTTGCAAAAGGGGGAGATGACGTCGGCAATGGTGGATTTGCTTACAAGCAGTCAGTTCTTATTTTAAAAATGGCGACAACATCTTTAGCAGAAAAAGAAGCAGAAGTTATTTCGGATGAAAGCATCACTAAAAACATTTACGCAACAATGTTTATCACTGAAAGCAATATTAAAAAGTATGGTTTTTCTATGGAGAACGGAGTAAAAATCAAGGCCAATCAAGATTCAATGAATAGAAAGATGATTTATTACTACTGGCCATTTGATGACTCGAAAGATCCTATGAATCGAGGAAATAGAAAATTATTTA
>JAURXW010000094.1 GCA_030654205.1 Bacteriovorax sp. | reverse complement strand
AAAGGATGGAACGTAGAAGTTGTTCTCATTCCATGGGATCAGTTGATGGATGGATACGCTAAGAAAGCACATCAAGCTTTTTTAGTCTCGATGAATATGGATTACCCAGATGCAGAATTTTTATTAAAAAATTTTGAGTCCACTAATCCGGATAATTTTAGTGGATTAAACAATAAGAAACTTGATCTACTACTTAAGGCAAGCAGAACACAACAGGATCGAAAAAAAAGGGAATCACTTTATCGTGAGGCCCTGAAACTAACTGAAGAATCTGCCGTTACAGTAAATTTATTCCACCCAAGAGCAAATTACTGGGTTTCAAATTGTGTTGAGGGATTCGAGCCGAATATTTTATCTGATGTTTATATTGATTATACCAAGGTTAATTTAAAATCAGATTGTGTGGTAAAAAGATGAAGACCAACACAATATCATTTTTTAGACACGTCAATAATTCGCTGAACCCATATCGTTGGACAATATCATTGGTCGCAGCGTTTTTAATTTCGATATTATTTGCCGGACTTTCTCTGAGCAATAGAATTGATTCTGATCGACAAATGCTTGCGGCCTTGACTCCTTATTTGGCGACATTGGTGGAATCGTCTGATCGCCCAGAGCTATTGAGAGTAGTTCAGTCTGTTTCCGAAGCTAAAAATGCCGATGTAGTTCTAGTTCAGGATAATAGTGTGGTTGCTACAAACAAAAGCACTGCTGATTTAGACTTGCCTTTTGAAAAGCCTAAAGTGCTTTTTCACTTTTTAGGCACGGACTTTACGACAACCCAAATTATTTCCGTAAGAGAAGTAAGACGTTCAGGATATCCATCTCAAAATGCTTCACTATATATTATGAATCCCTTAATGCCTTCTATTCGAAATACTTTAAGCATTTTTATAATTATATTTTTTATAAGTATTTTAGTATCAATGTTTTCGGCAAGGATTACGAGAAAGGTCATTAAAAAAACGCTGTCACCATTAAATCAATTACACTCCGAGATTAAGGGGCTAGTAGTAGAAGAAACAATGGTGTCAGAACCAATTCATATTTATGAGTTTGAAGAAATTAGACATACAGTTAATCAAACTAAAATTGATCTTGATAATGCCAAAGATAGCTTGGCGGAAGAAAAAGCAAAAAAATTAAGTGCAGAATCTTTTAAATGTCTTATTCACGATTTGCATAATCCAATTGCGGTTCTTAGCTTGAGGGCCAGTATTGCCAACGATCCGCTAAAAGATTCAGACACAAGAGAAGAAGCAGCTTCAAGTATTCCTAGAATTGCAGATCAAATTTTAAATCAGATAACTGCCGCGAAAAAGAATTTAGAAGAAGAACCAATTTCCCTTAGAGATACCAATATAGTTAAGTGTATTGAAGAAAGCATAGCTCAAGTTAAGGCGGTATCTCTGAGCAAAACGATTATTAGTTCTATACCTGAAGGTGGTGTAATGGTTCCGCACGACCCTGCCTTATTAAAACGTGCTTTGATAAATCTTCTTGAAAATGGTGTCGAAGCGGCAAATAGCATTGTGCGTGTTTCAATTCTTCAGAGTGAAAATATGGCCATGATAAAAGTTTGTGATGATGGGCCGGGAATGGATGAGATGAAAATCCCAATATTTTTTCAAGGGCGTGGTCAATCTGGTAAGGCCAATAGGCAGGCCTTTGGACTTTCTTCCACAAATCATATAGTGCGCTCACATGGTGGAAAATTGATTTATAGAAAAAGCGATCTTGGTGGCTCAAGCTTTGAGATTCGTTTGGGGGTTACATGATTACAAAACCATTAATATTAATTTGCGATGACGATCCTGAGATTTTGCAAACTCTTCATTTGAGTTTACGTTCATCATTTGAAATTAAAACGGCCAACAGTGTTTTAAAAGCAAAAAAATTAACCGAAGAAAATGACTTTGATGCTGCAATCATTGACCTTAACTTTGAGGGACAAGAGCACGATGGGATTCATTTATTAGATTTTATGAGTAAAAAATCTCCTGGGACTTTCTTAATTGTTTTAAGTGGAGACAATACTACTTTGCGCGTGATTGAAGCTATGAGAAGAAAATTGTTTGAATTCATTGTAAAAGATGGAAAATATTTCGATTCACTTCTGCGGACGCTTACAAGAGCTACCCAAATCCGAGTCGCAAATCGGGAGCAAGCACAAAAGAAATTTTTAACTCAATCGAAAGAGGTTAAAGAAATTCTTCAAAAAATTGATCTAATTTTAAAAAGTAATACTGAAGCACCTATTTTAATTTTAGGAGAATCGGGTACAGGGAAAGAATATTTAGCACAACATGTGGCCATGAATTTAAAAATGACAGCGGTTACTACAAATATGGGAAGTATTCCAAAGGATATGGCAGAAAGTATTCTCTTTGGGCATGAGAAAGGTTCTTTCACCGGCGCAACAGCAAATAAAACAGGTCTTTTTGAAGCTGCCCACGGTGGTGTGCTGTTTCTTGATGAAATTGGAGACACCTTATTAGACATACAAACAAAGTTACTTCGTGCGCTTGACCAAAAAGAAATTCAGTCGTTAGGTTCAAATAAAACTAAAAAAATTAATGTTCGCATTATTGCAGCTACTCACCACGATCTACCGAAACAAGTTCAAGAAGGAACATTCAGACTCGATCTTTTTCAAAGATTAAGTACATTTATTTTCAGGCTGCCCTCACTGCGTGATCGACCGGAAGATATTTTATATTATGCTAACATTTTTATTGAAGAGCTTTCTGAAGATGGTGCACGATTTACAATAACTCCTGACGGAGAGCAGGAGCTTTTATCTTATAGATGGCCGGGAAATATTCGTGAACTCAGAAATGTTATTGAGAGAATTATTGTTCTTTCGCCAAAATTAAAAATTGATAAAGCGACAGTAGCCGAAGCTATTAGACTAGGATATGCCCCAAGTGAAATTCAAATAAGTAAAGTTGGAGTTGTTAAAAACAATGCTCGACGTGAGGAGTTGGTTAAAGCTCTCACTGAGTACAACGGAAACAAAGCTAAAGCCGCCATTACTCTTGGCGTGAGCGAAGCTACCCTATATCGTTGGCTGCAAGAATTTGACCTTACGAAAATATTGAGTGTTGAGGCATTTAGAAAAAAACCGGAGCTATCTTGTGATTAAATTAACTAGAGTCAATTCGGAAAATAAAGAAGCCCCTGTGTTGGTATTAATTCCAGGAGGCCCAGGTTTAAGTTCTTTAACTTTACGGTCAATGGATATTTTGAGTAGATCATTCAATTTGCTTTATGTGGATTTCCCCGGAGTCAATGATAACCCTTATGGGGAAAATAAAACGTTTAATGAATTATCTGATGCACTTCAGATGGAGCTTCAAGAAATTAGTGGAACCAAGTATGTTCTAGGCCATTCTTATGGTGGTTTTTTTGCGGCTGATATTTTATTAAAAAATAATTGTAATGGGATAGTGTGTGTCGCAACTCCATTTTCACAGCGATCACTTGCTGATGCTTCGACTAACTATTTTGAACACATGACTGAAAATCTTAGGAAAGCAGAAATTGAATGGGAAGCAAGTCAAAATGATCAAAATTTTGCCCAATGGGTGTCAGAATATGGAGAACTATATTTTGTGAAACCGGAAGGCAGAGAATTAGTTTTAAATGATAAAGTTTCTGCTAAGTTTTTTCTAGATAACCAAGGAGATGTTTTAAATAAAGAGTTGATGCTACCCCTTCTTAAAATGGTTCAAGCAAACAAATTATTTATAGCTGGTGCTCAAGATAAATTATTACCTCCATTGCTTTTAAATGAAGATGCCGTTAATGGCGGATTTAAATTTTTAAGTGTTAATAATGCAAGTCACTTTGTAACTTTCGATCAACCTGAAATTGTTTCAGGTTTAATTGAAGATTTTTTTAATAATACTCATGGGAGAAAATCATGAAAAATGCTTTTAAAATTGTAGTTCTTATCCTAACAATCATGTCAATAGTTCAAGCTTTTGCTTCGAGTAGTAGCAAGGAAAGTAGTAGCAAAGAAAGTAGTAGCAAAGAAAAAGGAACTAAGTCTGATATTAAAATTACGATTAGAGGCCATGGGCCTACAATATAATGGGTAATAAAACTTCTGGAATTATTGGCTCCTTGGTTATGTTAAGTTTTGGGGCCATTTCCTTTTATCGTTTTTATACGACAGGACTTATCTTCTTTCTGCTTATGGTGTTTAGAGATGTTCTTGCGGCATGGTTTCTTATTAGAAGAAACCCAAATATCGGCGAAGACTCTAATAAGTTTTTTGCTCTGGCTTCATATATCTCTAGCGCAATTCCTTTATTTTATTACAAGGAGTCCTTCAATAACTCAAATCTAGTGTTGGCCGCTGGACTAATATCCATTATTGGTTTTTCAATATCTACATTGGCCCTTATCGAGCTTGGCAATTCTTTTGGTGTTTCACCGGCCAACAGAGGAATGATATCAAGCGGTGTTTATAGATTTATGAATCACCCAATGTATTTGGGTTATGTGATTTCTGAATTTGGTTGTGTCTTGCTGAATCCGTTAAACGTAATAATATATATTTTGTCTATGAGTCTTTATTATTTGCGCGCCCAATCCGAAAGTAAAATTTTAAAAATATGAAATATACAACTGCGCGATCTTTTTTTGTTTTTTAAAATTCAAAGGGAGAGCTTATGGCAAAAAAAGCCGGGTGCTATGTGAGAGTTTCCACCGGAAACCAGACAACGGGATTAGAATCGCAAGTAAGAGCATTGAGAGATTACTGTACAAGAAATGGTATTACCGATTACGTTCTGTATGAAGATGAAAACCAATCGGGCACAAAACAATCAAGGCCTGCGCTTGACCGCATGATGAAAGATGCTCACGATGGTTTTATTGATAAAGTTATTGTGTATAGCTTTAGCCGTTATGCCAGAAGTGTGTCACATCTACTTCGCGCCTTGTCAGAGTTTAAGAAGTTAGAAATTGGATTCATTTCCTTGACCGAAAATATTGACACAAACACTCCCCTCGGGAGTGCCGTCTTTGTAATTTTAGGGGCTTGTGCGCAGCTCGAAAGGGATTTAATAGCCGAAAGGGTCAAAAATGGTTTGATTAACGCGAAAGCCAAGGGAATTCACATTGGAAGGACTAAAACTCGCGATAGTGACCTGCTACGCAAGCTTCGGGCCAGTGGCATGACGTACAGAGAGTGTGCACGCGTGGCCAAATGTTCTACTGGAGCCGTCAGCGCCGAAATGAAGGCAATGAAAATTGAGGCACTGGCTATTGCAAACAATAAAGCGTTGGAGGAATCACTCATGCCAAAGCTAGAACTAGATAACTCATCTTCTGACAACATAATGTCGGCAGGGAGCCGATATCAAGGCCATGGTTTCGATTTTGAAAATCAAGATACGCACATTGAACTTGAGCGATAAATAAAAAAGCGGCTGTCGATTTTTTACGTCGGCAGCCGCTTATTAAATTGCTTAAATTTTAGGGCACGAATTGAGAGTCAACCTAGTGATTTAATTACAACTTTGCTTTTGAGATAAAGAAAATTCTGTCCCAAAATTAGGTGCAACTTTTTTCTTTAATTCTTCTATAAGCAAAGAATTAATACGTTCAAGCCTCTTA
>JAURXW010000093.1 GCA_030654205.1 Bacteriovorax sp. | reverse complement strand
TGCTCCAGTTTGCTTCATGCAATACAACTCTGCAGCTGCAACTAAATGGATTTCGCAAAATGAATATCAAACTAAGATGGCATTGGATTCATCTTATTGCTTAAATCCAGCTAAACCCAATGAATGTTTTATCAGAGCAGTCAAAGGTGCCGATCAAGCTTACTATTCAAAAATTAACCCTAAATCTACATGGGGCCAAACACTGACCGACCCAAATAATGGTAATAAAGCTCCGTCGCTTAATTCAGGAAATGTTATTTTATTTGAAGTTTCAAAACATATTCCTCCAGGAGTTGTTATCGATTGCCGATTAAGAGTCCGCTTCACAAATTGTGAAGACTGCTTCCATGATGCTAATCCAATGCTAAGAAGCGACTCCGTTAGTAATCCAATCACCAGAACAGATTACGATTATACAGATACAGATTACAATGGACCACGCCCATTTAAAATTATTCATTTGCAAATACCGATTACTGATTAAAATATGAAAAAAATAGCACCTCTTCTTTTTTCTATATTTATAGCTCTTTCGATAGCCATTTATAATAAACGGCCATCGCAGCAACATACCAATAAACTAACATCAAATTGGAAAACATTTGTTAAACACTCGGACCAAGAAATAACTGAGCATAAATCAACGAGTAAAGAATTTGAAGCCGCTCGCATCCCTACTCTAAGACGAGATATCGCTCAGGAAAAAACTGAGAACGAAAATGACAATCACGACAATACCCAAGATCAAGAAAAAATAATAAAAGACAATCATTTTCTCGTGCGTGAGGGAAGAGTTTTAATTGGGGATATTCAAAAGAAAAATTACCAAGATGAAGATGTCCCTTTAGAAATGACCAATAAAATTTCTCCTAATTGGAAAGAGATTTTAGGGGCCGAACTTCTGCGCTTTCATGATAAAGATGCAAAAGTGATGATTAAAGATGAATTCTCAATTATTCGAATTCAAAATGGCAAAGGCCATTATCTTGAACAAATTATTGTAACTTATGTTTTAAAAGATGGTGCCAATAGTAGCTATCGTGCCTTGGTAGATTCTGAAACAGGTGCAGTGATGGAAACTTGGGATAAAACTATTTATGAAAACTATAAAATAAATAAGAGGACAAAACTAAGCCTGCCCTCTGAAAATAGTGGCGGAATTATAGCAAGGTAAATGGCAAGCTCACTCCAATAACATATTCATTATTAGAAATATCTGCCCCTGTGACGTTTGATGGTTTAGTGTCCAAAACAACGTTTCTATACATAATATTTAAGCTTAAAAATGGCAGCGCTGTAAAACCCACTCCCAATTCTTTAGTTGTCCCTTCAAACTTTGCTCCAGAAGCAGTCTTTCCTGAAGATGATTGATCCGTGGCCGTATTTGAAAAATAATAGGCGCCCCAAAATCTAAGTAAAATTGGAAGATTATAACCAACAAATAACCCAAACTCTCCTCGATCGAATTTATCATCTCCACCTGGTGACTGAGTCCAGGTATAGCTTGAAGAAGTATAGTCAACTCCGGCCATAAAACCCAAGAACTGCCCGCCCAGTCTTAGACCTAGTTCAGGGTTTGAGTATTTATAATCAACTCCTGAAGTTGTTCCACTACCTGAAATATTATAGCCTAGGTGAGGTTCTATCAAAATACTCGCCGTTGCGGTGATTGAGGTAAGTGCGGCAATCGCCAAGACGAATAGGGCGATTAAAGAATTTTTTATATAGGCCATAAATCCTCCGTGATTTAAGAATGTACTGTATTCATTATCGCGACTAATAAAATAAAAGGAAAGAATAAAATAAACACTAAAGTCCGACCTCATTACTCCGATAAAATCTAAGGCGAGAACTCATTTGCCTAAACAATTATCGGAGCATTTTTGAACGGCCCATTCAAAATTTATTTTTTAGTACTTTTACTTTTGGCCCTTATTGGACTCAAGAGCACTTCTCCATTTATGGGTACCCGAATGATTGCTAGTGATTGCAGCGAGCTTGTCACTTCTATCATAAAAACCAAATCACAAAATATACTAAATATTGAAAATAATCCTGAAATGGCAAAAGAGTTAAATCACTATAATTTTAAAAATTATCTTTGGAAAAAAATTACCAATATTAGTGAATTTGAAAATTTTCATGAACTTGAATACCAGAGATTACTTGAAATATACAAAAATTCAGAAAAACCTGAATTAGATTTATTACTCGTCAATCCAGTCAGCATAGAACAAAAACTCGCACTCATTGAAGCAATTGAGCTAAAATTTACCCATTTTCAAAATCTTCCATCAATACAATTTGAAATTAAAAATCTTAGTATACAAAAACTAGGATCCCTTCAAAAGCTCATGAAGAAATTTGATTTATCAAGCGAGCTAACTCGTACTAACATCCAAGAATTTGCCAGTGATTTCTTTTTTATTTTAAGGGGCCCCCCAAATAAATTACTAGACTATTTTTCAAAAAATAAAACAGCTAAAACAAATGCAAGAATGATCCGTGCATTAGAAGAAGATATGTTGGCCTATGGTCTTAGAGGATCTATTGAAAGCATAGCTTTAAAAGAACAAAGTTCTCAGCTAGAAAAAGCTCATTTATTCATCGATAAATTTTTAAAGTATAAAATTGTCAGATTTTTCCCTTCACTTTATGATCTTCCAAAGTTTAAGAATGTTCAAATTCCAGATGAACTCATTGAAAAAATTCTTATGGATGGACTCAATGAACATCAAAGTGAATTGATCACAGCTCTAAAAAAGCAAAACCTACTCGATCATTATGAAAACTTTAAAAAGGTTTATC
>JAURXW010000068.1 GCA_030654205.1 Bacteriovorax sp. | reverse complement strand
GTAGCAAAGAAAGGACCAGGACTGAATTATTGAATTACTGCCCTGAAGACAAAATTGAACAGTTGAATTGCATGGGTATAGTAGCTAGTAGTTATGTTTGTGTAGCATTGTGCACAGATCAATAGCTAGCTAATCAGAAGAAAATTCTATAACCACTAAAAAAGCTAACGACTGAAAAGTTGCAGAGCTAAAGATTTTAATACAAAAAAAAGACTCGATCTAAAAAATTGGGTCTTTTTGTTTTTTGAGCTGAAAGACGAAGATTTCCTCTAATTTCAATCCTGTCCCAATCATTAGCATTCGATTCATGGAAGGCAAAGGTTGCATATCAAAATGCCTACCGGAACCATTCCACACAGTTTACGTCATACTCATAGCGTTTGGAAGAATCGATCAATTTTAATACAACCTATGAAAGAAATTCAAAGATCACATGAATTAACCCCATATCCTGTAAGATTATCCTTGAATATTGAATGATAGGTATATAAGGAGCTCTTATGAAATTGAAACTATTTCTCATATCAATGATAGCTAGTTCTTCAGTTATGGCATCCGATTTAATTCTGCGTTGTGAAGTAAAAAATATCCAAGACAAAACTGTGCCAAAAATTATTATAGAAAGAGCATTTGGTTTTTATAAAGACGGAGTCATTAATGCACTCACCACAAATCAAGAGTCGCTTCCATTTAGACTAGTTGTTCATCCTGGATTTGAATCAGAAAAAGATGAAGATTCAGGAATTAGTAAATTAGCTGTATCAACTAAAGATGGTGAACTAATTTTTAGCAGCAACATGGCATTTCGAATGCCTCAGGCCATTAGTACAATAGTTCCTGTTGATAATATTACATATAATTTAACTTGTAACATCGGTAAGTACCAATAAAGCAAACAACTGTTAAAGTTTAATGTTAACACTCATAAAGCCAACGACCGACGAGTTAGAGAGCTAAGAAATTTAAAAGGCTCGATCTAAAATCGGGCTTTTTTTATGCCTCTTTTTGCTAAGATGAGGAATTCATGTGATTTCAAGCTTGTTACTACTATGAGGTGATTAACCCTAGGCGACGTCTTTTTGGTTATACTCATCCTTATTACTACATAATTTCAGGTGTGGCATTTTGTTGCCACACTTTGTGGCAAATTTTCTAGCTTTGAATTCCAAATTAATATAATGTCCGGCCATGGAAATTGAAAGACTATATATTCAGAAAACTGATCAGGATGATGAGCGAGCCATATTTCGCTTCTGGCTTCAAAGAAAGTTCAACGAACGTTGTAAAAAAAATGCACGATATTCGCTCAGGGCATTTGCTAAAAACTTAGATATTGACCCCTCTTCGCTTTCTCAAATTTTAAGTGGGAAGCGTAAACTTTCTAAAAAAATTATTCACAATATTTGCCTAAAGCTCTCTGCGACTCCAACTGATTTTCAGCGCTTTGGCTTGCTTAAGCGTGAGAGTAATCTAGAAAATTATTTCCAAATAAGTTTGGACAAATTTTCCGTGATTTCTGAATGGCATCATTACGCCATACTTGAGCTAACTTTTGTTTCAGGTTTTAAATCAGATCCAAAATGGATTGCGAAAAAACTTTCAATAACCGTTATGGAAGCAAAAATTGCGATAGAGCGTCTTCTGCGTTTAGAACTTTTACTTCCTGAAAATGGATCACTTGTTAAAAGTTCAAAACATTTAACTAATGATGGCACTGTGAATACTAGCGGAGCCCATAAAGAGCTACAAAAGCAAGTAATCAATAAAGCGCTGATAGCTGTTGATGAATGCCCACAAGAAGAAAAAGATATTACTTCCATTACAATGGCAATTGATACTGCCAATATTGAGAAGGCAAAAATTCTTATTCAGAAATTTCGTCGCGACTTATGTGAACTATTAGAAGAAGGCGATCAAAAGGCTGTTTATAACTTAGGAATTCAACTTTACCCACTTTCAAAGACAAAGGAATAATTATGAAGAAATATTTATTATTAATGATTCTCACACTCCCTTTCGGATTGCTTCAAGCAAAGCTTAATTCAATAGAATCGAAAAAAGCTCAGTACTCTGAAGAATTTAAAGAACAATTACAAGCGCTTTTAAGAGGAAGTGAAGGAGTTGGAGGAGGTCATGAGGTGGGACTTTCTTTTAAAGCTGAATTAGAATCAGCTCTTAATTCTCTCAAAGCATTAGATCTAGATAGTGGTTTGAATTTTACTCAAAAAGATCTTCAATACAAACTCGACCAGATTAAGATCATCGTTGTTGATCAGTCTTTATCTTTAGAATTTAAAAACTATATACAGGACTCTGTAGCTGTGAATATTCCTGCACAAAATATGATTGTAATCAACCAGACACGATGGAGTCAGATTCTAGACAAAACTCTACGTGAGGGAATTGCTCTGCATGAATTTCTAAGTCTACTGGAGGTGGAATCGACAGGATATTATCCCATTTCTTCAAAATTTGTATCGCGAAAAGGAGTTTTGAATACACAGCTAGCTGAGTTGCTATATGTGAATAGACTAGAACAAATTAAAACAATGGATTCTCATGCAACTCCTCATCAAATTCTTGAAAAATTTTATCTTGAAGCGCAAGCGCCGCTAAACTGGAAAGACATTAAAGAAGTGCAAACAAATAATAGAATTGCCTGTAGCTCTGTTGTTAAGAGTAGATGGGCCTCTGATCAGCAGCCTACAGAACATAACGACAATTATTTTTATAAGACAAAATTAAATACGTATAATGAAATTGTAAGAGAATCAGTCGCGGCCAATGGTCCTTTATTTCCTGGCCAGTTGGCGATCACAGAGCCTCGATTCTATTTAAGTTTTTATATATCAGCCGAAGCGCCAAAGGGTGCAACTCTCAGAGTATCAATTAATGAAATCGAACAAAAAAATGCTGATTATATTCTTTCTGGTTCTTTGGG
>JAURXW010000066.1 GCA_030654205.1 Bacteriovorax sp. | reverse complement strand
AAAATGATGAACTTGCTGCAACTCAAGGAATACTTGATAAAAAATCAGGAGAACTTGCGACCACTAGAGGTATTTTAGATAAAAAAACTGGTGAGTTAAGTGCAACCAAAAACTTACTGAATAAAAAATCTGGAGAGGCCGAATCACTTCAAAACAAACTTACTGAATCGGCCCAAGAAGCCGAATCTAAAATTGCAGGTCTAAAATCTGCTTTTGGAGAACAACAAGGAAGAGAAAGAGCTGCCTTCATGGGTGAGCTTAATAAACTAAAACTTGGAGCTGCAGAAAAAGGAAGAAGAGAAGCAGCTTTCCGTGAAGCTGCCTTACAAAAAGAAAAAGACCTAAATCAACAGATGACTGGACTGCAAGGACAATTAGAAAAAGCCAAAGCTGAGATTGAAGCAAGACAATCGGTTGCCAAAGAAATTCGTAAACAATTTGCGAGCGCTGGAATTAAAGCAGAAGTTAATGGTGAAACTGGTGAAGTACTTATTGATTTTGGACAATCTTATTTTGATAGTGGATCTTCACAACTAAAAGCTGAAATGAAAGCAGTTATAGAAAGAGCAATACCAATTTATGCTAAATCTCTTTTGGGAAATGCAAAAATAGCTGACAAAGTTTCTGCTGTTGAAATTATTGGTTTTGCTTCCCCTACTTATAAAGGACGTTTTGTAGATCCAAAAAGTTCAAAAAAAGAAGATCAAGAAGCACTTAAGTACAATATGGATTTAAGTTACTCTCGGGCCAAATCAATATTTAATTATATGGTTGATAATCAGCAAGGCCACTCTGCTGATCAAAAAGAATTAATGTCTTTGATGAAAGTATCAGGAAGAAGCTTTCTTGAAGCGGCAAAAGTTAATAAAAATGTTGCTCCTGAAGAGTTTTGTAAGGTCAATGACTGCAAGAAGGCCCAGAGAGTTGTTATCAGATTTAATATGGATCAATCAAAGAAATAAAATAAATAGAAGATATAAAGGTTAAAATAAGGAGTCTCGAAAATGCCTGAAGTAAATACAAATCAATGGATCGCAACTTTCATCTACATCCTCCCCTATCTAATGGCCGGAGTTTTTGTCATTGCTGTTATTATTAGATCACTAATTTATTACACAGTTCGTCGCCATGAATGGTTTTCAAAGGAATTTGAAAAAAGAGTCAATACTTTTGTAGATTCTCAAAATCCAGGAGAAGTAAAAGATATTTCATTTTACGTTTTATCAAAAAGATTTTTAGAAAAAACATATTATGAAATTTTTGAATTAAGAGATCGTATGCAAAGACGACAATCTGACCCCGTTATGAGAATGGCAGATAGAATATTTTTAGTGAAACAAGGCTGCGCTTGGTTAGTTAAAGACATTATCAAGCAATTGAAATTTTTGAAGTGGACTCAAGAAACTCCAAAAATGCTTAATATTACCAAAACAACTTTTAATCATAACCCATGTTTTAACCGTATTTTTGGAATATTTCCAATAGGTGTTATGAATGATCTGGTTTCATTACTTCCAGGTCTGTTTGTTGTTGCTGGTATTTTAGGAACATTCTTAGGGATTAGAGGAGGATTAACCGCACTTGGAAGCATGAGTGTTGAAAATTTAGATGCTACTCGAAAAGTAATGGATAACTTCTTAAGAGAGATCGCTTTTGCGATGGGATCTTCAATTGTAGGGATTACATTTTCTCTAATGCTTCACGTTTTCAATACAATCGTCTCTCCCGATAGAATGTTCAGTTCAATGATTGATCGCTTTGAAAGTTCTCTAGATTTGTTATGGTATAGAAGTGATAATAATAATTTCCCTGAAGTAAATACGGCCTTTAATGAGCACAGAGATCCTACCGAGGCACTTGCTGAAGAAGCTGTAAAACTTGAAACTTCAAAACTTGATGGAAATAAAGTCAAAAATGCGAGTTGAAATTATTAAGATATGAGTACACAAAAAGCTCGAATAGAGATCACCGTTTCACTTTTAGATAGTGACGAGAGCATAGCTCTTGATGGAGCGGAATTTATATTCGGCCGAAGTGTAAAATCAGACGTCACAATAAAGGATCCTAGCTTTAGCCGATCGCATTTTAAAATTTATATCAAATCTAAACTGCTCTGGATCGCTGACCTTGGTTCTTCAAATGGAACATACATAAATCGTAAAAAAATGCTTACCAATGCAACATCCCCTATCAAATTAGGGGATGTTATTTCAGTAGAAAGCTCTGAAACTCAAATAACGCTAAATCACTCAGACATCTATGACGTCCCCACTTCTAAAACTTCACCCAAGGCCAACTTGGATGAAACATTAATTACAAAAAGCAAATCAAAAGAGCAAGATAATCCAAACGAAACAAGCTCCGAAAATAATATTAATACTTTAATGAATAAAATTCTTGAGGAAGCAAATTCAAAAGCGTCTCATATTATTGAAAAGGCCATACAAATAGCAGAGCAGAAAAAAGATAAAATCGATAAGGAGTGCCAGGCCCTTATTGAAGACTCTGAAGAAAAGGCAATGGAGCTTAAAGAACAAGCTAAAAAGAAGGCCATTCTTGAATTTACGGACAATATTAAAAACAAAATAAAAAAAGAACTGGCATACGAAAAAGAACTTCAAGAAAAAAATCTTATAACTCTTATTCAAGATCAAAAAAAGAAAATGCTGGCAGACCAGGCCATTGAATCGCAAAAAATTCAGGATGAACATTTTAAGAAAAAGAATGAATTAAATAATTCCCTTGAACAATTTGAGAAAAAACTGGCAATTAAACAACATGAACTGAGTAATGTTGATAAAGAAATAGATATAAAAAAGCAGCAAATCCTGGACGAAATGGAAGTTGAATTCGCCCATAAACTTCAAGAATTCCAAAAAACAAAAAGTGATCTTGAATCAACGATTGAGTTAAAAAAAACGGAAATTGCAAAATTAGACATTCACTATGAAACAAAGAAAAATGAACAAGTTAAAATTGTAGAAATACAAATCGAAAATAGAAAATTTGAACTGCAAGAAGAAATAAATGAATTTGATTCTAAAATCTCAAAAAACAAAATCGAATTTGATAAGTTGTTTGAAAATTACGAAATAAAAAAAAACGAACAGGCCAATCTAATCGCTAAGAACATAGAAAAGAAAGATAAAATACTTGCTGAGATTAAGTCCTACGAATTACAAATCCAAGAAATCAAGTCACTTCATGACACACAAATTGAAAAAAACAAAATTACGACACTCAGTATTAATTCAGAACTTCATAAAATAAAAGCGACTTTAATTGAAAAACAAGAAAACCTGGACCAACTTTCTACTCAAAAAGACTTGTTAAACAAATCAATCTCAGAGCTTCAGCAAAAAAAAGAAAATGAAGAAATATCGTTAAAGAAAAAACATGACGAACAGCTTTCGATCAAGCAAGAAATTGCCACGATGCTCAAGCAAAAAGAGGCCATTGCTCCCCAATTTCAAGTATTAAATAACCAATTGACCGAGTTAAATAAAAAGATTGAAATTGCCTCTTTTAGTGCCTCAAAACTTAAGGCCGACAATGCTCAAGGCATTGGTCTTTTAGAAAAAAAATATCTTGAAGCTAAGATTGGCTACGAAGAAGAAATGAGAAAATTAAAAGCTAGCGAGGAAAAACGACTTCAAGAACTTCTTCATAACGAGATGGCCCGAATTAATAGCTTAAAAGAAGAATCACTAAGACTTGTCGTTGATTTAGAAAATTCCATAACTAAAGAAATATCCAATGCTAGTTCAAAAATATTTGCAACAACAATTGGTGTTGATAAATATCGCGAAATTGCTCCTCAATTCGAAAAGGCACTACGCTCTTCTTTGCAATCAGGTGTTTTAAAATTATTGCAAAATGAACTTAATCCCAACCATACAAACAAGGCCAAAAGTCTTTCCTCTTCAAAGAAAAACTGGAAACCATTGGTTATTGGAATGACGTCATCCGCTTTAGTGTTTGGACTATTTCCTTATATTTATCAAAAAGTACAAAATCAAACTGATCCGATCCAACAACAGTTACTGGCAGATGCGGAAGCACAGGCGCGGGCAAAAATTCCAGTTAAAAAATTTACACCTGAAAAAGTTCAACAACTCGGATCGACTTTTGTTAAATCTGTTATTTATACCGAAGATTTTTGCGAGAACTATGGACTCGAAAATTTTCGCTCCGACATGATGAAACAAGGAAGTGTTTATCTTTATAAACAGTGGCAAATCGATGAAGGGAAATCCATTGAGAGCTTTGCTAT
>JAURXW010000064.1 GCA_030654205.1 Bacteriovorax sp. | reverse complement strand
ATAGCAACTTCACTAAAGACAAGATCATTTTTTGCAATATATGGATCCAAGCTTACAGTATAGCCTTCCGGTATCAAGCCTGCCTCGTATTCGACGCCATTTTTGAGTGTGCCAGTAATTTCGTGATTAGTACTTTCTTGGACAGGGCCAGCTACTTTTTTAGTAATATTTTTTTTTATTTTTACATTAGTATTTGTAATCTCTTTATTTTTTGAAATATTATTTTTAAGCTCTGAACATGATGAAGAAAGTATGAGTGCAGCTAATAAGATCGTAAGTTTCATTTTATGCTCACTCCTGTTTTAAAGTAAATTTCTTAATGACATTAAAGGAATCCTTGAAATTTCCTTTATTGTATCCAAGTGCTTCAAATTTATCTATAAAATTGTCAATAGCAAAATTCTCCCCTTCATTTAAAATAAAACGGGCAAGCAGGCCGCAAAGAATGAACAAACAGCTCAACGGCCCAAGTTGATTGGCATTTAGTTTACGGGGAAAACCTGAGCCATCTGGCATTTCATGTTGTTCAAGTATTATTTTATCTATATCTGCCGGAATACCTTTCATTGTGACTATTATATCATGGGCCTTTAGTGGATGGTCTATGTAGTTTTTTATTTCTTTGTTGTTATAATCTGCTTTAATTTCTAAAAAGTGCTGATGATCATAAACTTTTACCAGCGATAAATTGGTGAGAGTGATGTCTTGAAAAAAGGCAGCAAGTGTCAGTTTAAACATTGTTGCTTCTGAGCTCCAGGAAAGTTTTTTAACTACTACTGAAGCAAGCATAGAGTGTAATGTATAGAGTTGTGAAGGGTATTCCCCCATTAAGTTGAGGCCTTTCCAAAAATCATCTAATAAATTATTTTTCATGATAATTGAAACTGTTTGATTAACATTTTCTTTGGTAATAGCGGCTATTTCTTCGCTCATTCCCGTAAATTGGATTAAGTCACAAATTTGGGCATGGATTATGGACATTTTTTCATTTAATGGTAGATCACTTTTTTTCATTAATTTACTGATTGCGGCCGAAAGAAGTTGTGTAAGCAACTCCTCATTACTTGGCTTTTTGACATAGAGCTTTGAAACCGATTTACTTAAATATTTGGCATTATCGTCCATACCAAAAGGTTCTCCTCCATTTAAGCATTTAAGATATTTTGAATCTGAAATTCGAATATATAGATCTGAAGGAGCTTTTTCTAATAGGAGAACAAAATGCAAACTTACTGGAATAAAAATCATTTCTAAGTCCATAACGGCAGCAGATTCTGGTTTCTGTAGTTTATAAATTGCGGATAAGGCCTTGACTCCTGATATGACATCAGGTTTCTGAATATGATAAAGAACATTATCTATAGGATATTCATTAGGTAATTCTTGTGGTGTTACCGTTGATGATAAAACAAAAGAAATACTGAGATTGTTTTGCATAATATATTTTAATATTTTGCTACCATTTCCACCTGGCATATTATGATCACTTATGCAGAGATCAATTGAATTATTAGTTAAAACTTCAATGGCCTCAACGGAATTTTTTGCTAAAAAAGTTGTAACTTTTTCCGGAAAAAAGTCTTGAACTAAAAATTCAATAATTTCGATTAATTCAACTTCATCTTCAGCGATTAAAATATTCATTATAGCTCTCAAAAATAAAATAATTCTAAAACTTGTCGGTTATTTGTAATTAATCTTTATTATAAGAATAATTGTTTAGCCTGGTGATATCGAATTTGCTCAATAGTATACTGATGTTGGTTTTGATATGGGCAAGAAAGTCTCGCTAGACAGCGGTCACTGCAGCTCGATTGAGTTAATGTTTGGTACTCTAAGCAGCGCCTGAGTATAAAACTTTCTGCACAAGTAGATATTGCACTGGCAGGACAAGCTTTCTGGCAAGGCTTCTCCAGGCAGCTATTACAAGGAGACTCGAAAGATTGGTACTTAGTTTCATCTATTATTTCTTTGGTAAAATAGGCCCCGCGAAAGGCAAACCAGAGTCCAAAGTTTTGATTAATATCAATTCCAAGCAATGATGGTCTAGAGATATTGAGTAATCTGCCAATTTTTTGTAGAGGAATATTCCATTTCGAGTGAGGGAATAATATCTGTGCATTTCGGTCAATCTTTACTATTTGTTTTAAAGAAAATTGATCAATAGGATTCATTGCTTTATCTAAGGGATGGGGGAGTTGTTCCCAAAATTTTTTACCACCATTGGCCAGAATGCAAAGAGTGTCTTCTAGTGAATAAGGGATTTTTTGCGCCTTAAAAATATCAAGAATTTCTTGGGACAAGTTGGATACTTTGATAGAAGTAAAAATATTCATTCCAATTTTTTTTAAAAATTTAGTTTTCATGTTTTGCTTTCATTATAGGCAGTAAACAAATTATGGCCAAAATTGTACTGACAAAAATTACTCCGGCCATGGGGATGGGTGTGCCATTGTTAAAATAGCTAACAAAGAAAGATGAAAAAAAGGCAATTGACCATTGGAGAGTTCCAAGGAGTGCCGAGGCCATTCCGGCCCTATGCCCTTGATTGGCCAAGGCCAAAGCCGCAGAGTTGGGAAAAATAAAGCCCATAGATGTCATGAATAAAAACAACGGAATTAAAAGCGCATAAATCGAATGGACAAATACCGAATTAATTAACAAAATAACGGCAATGAGACCGGCCACTAATATTATTTGTTGATAAATTTTTTCTAAAGCATAGTGCTTAAGCAATAGCCGATTAATTTGTGCTGCTCCGATAATACCTAGTGCATTGGCTCCAAAAATAAGGCCGTATTTTTCAGCAGGAACTTTAAATAAATTAATGAAGACAAAAGGGGAGCCTGCAATATAAGCAAACATCGCCGCTCTCATTAATCCACCCGAAAGTGAATAGCTCATAAAAACTTTATCTTTAAATAAGTCGAGATAACCTAAAACTGATCGAGTGCTGGTCGTTGATGGCCTATGAGTTTCTGGTAAAAAGAAAATAGTGCAGATCGTACTGATTAAACTTAAAATAGCAAGAACTGCAAAAATAGCAGGCCAACCGAAATATTTTGAAACTAGTCCGCCCAAAAATGGAGCTAAAATTGGAGCTATTCCCATCACCAGCATGAGCATTGAATAAATATGAGCGGCCCTTTTTTTATCATAAAGATCACTCACAATTGCACGTGTTATCACCATACCAGAACATCCCCCAAGTGCTTGAAGAATTCTAAAGCCAATAAATATTTGTATGTTTGGTGATAAAAAGCAACCTATAGAGGCCGCAAAATAAATCAGCATTCCAATAATAAGTGGTTTTTTTCTCCCATAAATATCGGTAAGGGGCCCATAAATTAATTGGCCCAATGCCAAACCTATAAAAAAAGCAGAAAGAGACAACTCTACAGCTGAGGCCCCTACCGAAAATGTTTTACTGATTTGAGGGAAGGCCGGAAGATACATGTCAATTGAAAGAGGGTCAAAAGCGGTTAAGGAGCCCAATAAAATAATAAAAGGGATTGATTCGTGTGTTGGTTTTGCATTTTGATTCATTAAAAGTCCAAATTGTTTTTCTATCTTAGAGCTTGCTAATCTCTTTTACAATAAGAGAGTAAAATATTAAAATGGAGCTAACTAATCAGAAGGATTTTATAAATGAGCAATGAAGAAAAAATTGAAAAAGCAGATCTTGGCTGGGATGACTTGGTTATTATGGTCTGTACAAAATGTGGAAAACAATTTTCTGATATTAATTCTCAGGAAGCACCTGAGAGAATTAAATCAGAATTGAAAATGAAGGCCAAACCTCTCCATGGTTCTAGTGCACGAATTATTACAACTTCATGCCTAAATATTTGCCCTGTGAATAAAATTGCAATTGTCACAGCTAGCTCCGCCGGAAGCCCTGTTTTTAAGGCCTTCACTGTAGCGCCTGAGATTTCAGCCGACGAATTATATCAAAGAATTTTTAAAAAATAATTTTAGAGCGTTGTAAAAAAACGCTCCTGCATTTCATTGAGCCCCAGTTCACTTAAGACTTCAGACAATCTGTCAGCT
>JAURXW010000050.1 GCA_030654205.1 Bacteriovorax sp. | reverse complement strand
AATAACTGGTCTTGTAAATAATGCGGGGATCTCAAAAGACCAAATTATTTTACGAATGAAAGAAGAAGATGTCGCTCAAACAATTGCAACTAATCTCACTTCGGCCATTATGTTAACCCAAATACTTTCTCGCAGCTTTCTTAAAGCAGAAAATGTATCAGTCGTTAATATCAGTTCGATTGTCGGTTTAATGGGGAATGCTTCCCAAATTGCCTACGCTGCTTCAAAAGCAGGTATGATCGGCTTTACTAAATCTTATGCAAAAGAGCTGGCTTCACGAAATATCCGATGTAATGCAATATGCCCAGGATTCATTACAACTGACATGACACATGCTCTCGATGAAAAGGTAAAAGACGCTTATCTCAACACTATCCCTTTAAAACGTATGGGAGATCCTGAGGAAGTGGCCAACCTGGTGTGCTTTTTATTGAGCAAAGCATCGTCATATATCACTGGGGAAACGATTAAAATTGACGGTGGACTTTATATCTAATAAAACTATTACTTATTTTGAAATTTTTAGGAGTTATTAATGAAAGACAAGGTAATCAAACTTATCAGCGATGCAACCAAAATCGATATTTCAAAGATCAATCTTGAAACTAGTTTCGTTGACGACCTTAATCTCGATTCACTAGATATCGTTGAATTGATGATGAAAATGGAAGATGAATTTGGCGTAGAAATTCCAGAAGAAGACGCTGAAGGACTTAAAACGGTAAAAGATATCGTTACGTATTTAGAAAAAAAACAAGCCTAATTATTAGATATGAAGGCCCCTAACGGGGCCTTTGTTGTTTTAGCGGAGTGTAATCAAATGAGTACCATCAGTACCCCACAAAATGATCTCCAACGTAATTTAAAAGTTAATAGAGTTGCTATTACTGGAATGGGAATGATTTCAGGTCTTGGCCACTCTCTCAAGGAAACTTGGGAAAATAGCATTGCTGGTAAATCGGGCGTGAGTCTGATCGATCAAGCTGATACAGAACAAATGCTGACCAAAATTGCGGGCGAAGTAAAAAACTTTTCAATCGCTGAGCATATTTTGGAAGCCAAAGAAGCTGGTCGATACGATCGCTTTATTCATTTTGCCCTTCACTCGGCGTACGAAGCGTTGGATGATGCTGGGCTTTTAACAAATCATCAAGTTAATAATATTTACGATACTCATCGCATGGGGAGTATTCTCGGCGTTGGGATTGGTGGATTTCCAGAAATAGAAAAAACTGCACGCACGATGTTTGAAAAAGGTCCAAAGAGAGTTTCTCCTTTTTTTATTCCTGCAGTTATTCCAAATATGTCGACCGGATTAATTTCAATTCGTTTTGGCCTTAAAGGTTTAAATTATAGCATCTCTTCTGCTTGCGCTTCAGCGGCCCACGCGCTTACAGCAGCTAGCTATGAGATTATGTTTGGTCGTCAAGATGTTATGGTCAGTGGTGGAGCAGAAGCCGTTGTAGGACAGCTAGGAATGTCTGGATTCATTACAATGAAAGCTCTTTCACGTCGTAACGATGAACCTCATCGCGCTTCTCGTCCTTTTGATATTGGACGTGATGGATTTGTTTTGGGTGAAGGTGCTGGAATTTTAATTTTAGAAAATTACGAAAAAGCAGTTGCTCGTGGAGCAAAAATTTATGCTGAAATAGTTGGTCATGGTGCAACTTCTGATGCCCATCATATTACTGCTCCACATCCTGAAGGGGATGGGGCCTATAATAGTATGAAAATGGCAGTAGAAAATGCCGGTATAAATTTTAGTGAAGTTGGTTACGTCAATGCTCATGGGACATCAACTCCATTGGGAGATATTGGTGAAACAAGAGCGATCAAACGAACCTTTGGTGAGCACTCAAAAAATCTATTAGTTTCTTCGACTAAATCTATGACTGGACATTTACTAGGTGCAGCTGGTGGGATTGAAACAATTTATTGTGCCATGGCCTTACACACGGGAATCATTCCTCCAACAATCAATCTAGAAAATCAAGATCCTGAATGTGATTTAAATTATGTGCCCAATATTGCAGTTAAGGCCGATATTAAATATGCTCTTAATAATTCATTTGGATTTGGCGGAACTAATTCATCATTAGTTTTAAAAAAGGTATAAAAAATGTTTCATAAAGATTCAAATAAACTCGAAACTATGGATCCCGAAATTTTTGGAATCATAGAACTTGAAAGAGCTCGCCAAGAAGATGGCTTAGAGTTGATTGCCTCAGAAAATTATACTAGCCAGGCCGTAATGCAGGCCCAAGGCTCAATTCTCACTAATAAATATGCTGAAGGTCTTCCTAATAAACGCTACTACGGTGGTTGTGAATTTGTAGACCGTGCTGAAACTTTGGCCATCAATCGAGTCAACCAACTTTTTAATTCAAAATTTGCTAACGTTCAACCTCACTCTGGCTCTCAAGCCAATATGGGCGCATATTTTTCGATGCTTCAATATGGTGATAAAGTTTTGGGAATGAATTTGGCGGAAGGTGGACATTTAACTCATGGATCTCCTGTTAATTTTTCTGGAAAACTTTTTAAATTTTCTTCTTATGGATTAAATCCAGAAACAGAAAGACTTGATTACGATATGATTCGTGAAACAGCTAAGCGTGAACTACCAAAACTAATTGTTGCTGGAGCTTCAGCTTACGCTCGTGAAATTGATTTTAAAATTTTCAGAGAAATTGCTGACGAAGTTGGTGCAATGCTCATGGTAGATATGGCCCATATCGCAGGTTTAGTAGCTACGGGACTTCACATCTCACCCATTCCATACGCCCATGTTACAACTTCAACGACTCATAAAACACTTCGTGGCCCTCGCGGTGGAATTATTTTAACAAACGAAGAAGATTTATTTAAAAAATTAAATTCTAATATTTTTCCAGGTATTCAAGGCGGACCTCTTGAGCATGTAATTGCTGGTAAGGCCGTTGCTTTTAAAGAGGCGCTTGATCCAAGCTTTGTGACTTACCAAAAACAAGTCGTTGCAAATTCTAGATCTTTGGCCAGTTCATTACTTGAAAAAAAGATTGGACTTGTCAGTGGTGGAACTGATAATCATCTTGTTCTTTTAAAGACTGACTCTGTAGGTCTTTCTGGAAAAGAAGCAGAAATTGCTCTTGAGCACGCTGGAATAACTTGTAATAAAAATATGATTCCAGGTGATAAGCGCTCTCCATTTGTTACAAGTGGAATTCGTTTAGGTACTCCCGCAATCACAACTCGTGGATTAACAGAGATACATATGCAGATGCTGGCCAATTGGATTCATCTGGCCCTGACGAATCATACGAACGAAGTAGTTTTAGCAAAAATAAAAAATGAAGTTTTAGAACTTTGTAAATCATTCCCGGTATATAAATAAAATGCACTGTCCAAGTTGTAACGCCCAAGATACGAGAGTTATCGATTCAAGAATGCTTCTTGAAGAAAATTCCGTTCGCCGTCGCCGCAAGTGTGATGCTTGTGAAATGCGTTTTACAACTTATGAAAATATTCAAATCCAGATGCCAATAATCGTTAAGAAAGACGGCCGCAGAGAAAATTATAATCGTGAAAAGATTATGAAAGGCTTGAAAAAGGCTTGTCAAAAAAGACCTATCTCTATTGATGATATTAATTTAACAATTAATGGAGTTGAGAAATCACTGCTTGAACTTTCTCAGTCTGAAGTTTTAGCAAAGGATCTTGGGGAAATTATCATGGACCACTTAAAGAAACTCGACCGTGTTTCTTATGTGCGTTTTGCTTCGTTTTATTGGGACTACCAAGACATCGAAGATTTTGTATACGGTTTAAAGAATAATCTCCACTCAGAAAAATCAATTAGCGATAAAGGTGAAAAACGTGAATACCAGTAATACTAAGCCAGTGAAAAGATCTGTGGGTAGAGAATATGCCTTCAAGTTTATCTATAAACATTTACTCTCTGATTTTGTACGTGAAAAAAATCAAATTATCAGCGATACTCAAGCTTTTGAAACGGCTTTGAGCATGTTCGATCAGTCTTACTATGAAGAAGATATTGAACATCCTGACAATATAATCGATGCGCATACTAAAACTTATGCCAAAGAACTTATTCTTGGTTCTCTTCGCCAAGAAGAAGCAAATTCAGAACTTATTGAAAAATACTTAAGCAATGGCGATCTTCAAAAAGTTGATCGTATGAACTTAGCAGTTCTCTTGCTTGGAACTTATGAAATATTGCATGACCAAAAAACTTCTTCAAAAGTTTTTATTAATGAGTATGTTAATATTGCTAAAAAATATTGTCCAAATGACTCTCAAGGTTTTATTAATAGTATTTTAGATAAACTAGCTAAAGATCATGCCGTCTAGAATCGATTTAAATCTTCAAATTGTTATCGATCAATTCACTCCCGATATCTTGGGCGTTTTTTGGATTACTAATGAAGAATTAAATAGTGAACTTTTGGGATTTAACGAATTTAATTATCTTTTTGATGGCCTGATATCTCAATATCTCTACGGTCAAAACATTGATGCCTCTGACATTCACCTTGAGCGATCGAATGTTTTTTTCACCCTCAATTTTAATCAAAAACTTTTCCTGGCCCACTTCAAAGTTCATAATGAAATGGCCGGCTCATTAGATGAACAAATTGCTTTGATTCAAGAAAACAAAAACAGTGATAGGAAAAATATTTTGGTGTTTAATCTAACTGAAAAAAACTGGGGCAGCGATCTTGAAAAACGCTACCCTCAATTTAATTTTATGAATTTAGAGCTGACAAAAATTTAAGGAAGTGCACAAATATAAGTAACCCAAGACTCACAGTTCTCGGCCTTA
>JAURXW010000049.1 GCA_030654205.1 Bacteriovorax sp. | reverse complement strand
TGGCAAAAAGAGTTTATGAGCTTTCTTAAAATGGTGAAAAACCAACCGAAATGCCATTTCAACCAGCATTTCTCCATATATGAAATGTTTTGCAAATTAATTATCTAGACGTTAAGCGCGCACGTGGATTTTATAATAATGAAATAAAAAATGATCGCGATGAAAGACGTTTTCAAGAAAGGGCCCAAAGAGCGGCTTATTGGATTGAAAATTCAGCACCAGAAGAATTTAAATTCTCGCTTAATACAGAAGTCTTAAAATTAGAAATGTCTGAAAAACAAGTTAGCTTTATAGATACACTTAGAAACTATTTAAAAAATGAATGGAGTGCAATTCCAGATGATAAAGCTCTCCATGAAAAAATGTATGAGATGATCAATGCCTTAGAACTTGAACCGATGGAAGTTTTCACTCTTCTTTATAAAAAATTAATCAATTTAGAAAAAGGCCCAAAACTGGCAGGCTTCATCAGAACAATTGGGCAAGATAGAGTCGTAAAATTACTAGTGCCATAATGAATCCAAAACTCAAGTTTTTTCTCTCTTGAAAAAAAATAGTCTTACAAAGGGCCCTTAATGGGCCCTTTTTTACATACTTCAAAAATACTTGATTGAAAATCACTCTAATCTTCGTTAAATCAAAGGAAGGTAATCTTTATTTAAGGAGAAAAAGATTTATGAAAACTTCTTTAGCTTTTCTTGTTTTATTATTTTCAACAATTGTTTCAGCTGAAATATGTACAGTCACAATCCGCGACCATTTCGGTTACGAATACGATACATTTACACGTTCATCTTATTCTACATCAGCAGCTTGTGATGATGCTTCATGGGATTGTAGACAAAAGCTTTCTGAGTACCAATCATATGGCCGCTATTATGATGCCGTTTGTACTGTAAAAAATGTTTCACCAAATTATCCTGACTATCCAAGATACCCTGACTATCCAAGATATCCCGATTATCCAAGATACCCAGACTACCCGCGCGAACCAAGTTACCCACGCGAACCACGCTACCCTCGTGAACCAAGATATCCACGCGAGCCAAATTACCCTCGTGAACCAAATTATCCAGCTCCACGTGATCCAAGAGAGCCACCTCGCCACGAACCAGGCTCAGAACCTCGTCGTCCAGGCCCAGGGCCAAGAAGATAATTAGAACGAATTGTTTATAAAAAAAAAGCTTGGAGATATAAAATGAAACTACTATTGGCCTGCATACTTTTAACAATATCTGGACTCACTAGTGCAAGCGAATGCACTTCCGTTATTAAAGATCGTTCTGGATACCAATTTGAAAGTTTTACGCGCTCATCTTATTCTCAACAAGCGGCCTGTGATCAAGCAATATATGATTGCAATGGGGCCTTAAGTTATGGCCAGTCTGTTGGTCGTTATTATGATGCTCACTGTGAAATTCAATTTGATCAACCAGCTCCAAGTCCTTATCCGCGCCCTCGCCCAGGCCCAGGCCCAAGTCCACTAGTTTGCCAGACTGATCTTGTGGATTATTACGGATCAACTGTAAGATCTTTTACTGCACCTGGATCTAGTGAATGGGACGCGTGTAATACTTCAGATAATTTTTGCAAAACTGAGCTAGCACGAAATAATAGTTATGGGTATCGCTGCGTGAATAGAGGGTTAATAGGCAATAGAAACGATCCAAGACCTCCGAGCAGAAGAACAAAAACAGAACAATGTAGTGCAAATCGCTATGACCCATCTGGAATGTATATTCAAAGTTATAATGCATCTGCAACAGGTCCAATGGATTCTGATGTTCTTGGTGTTGCCTGCAGAAATGCTATGAATATGTGTTCAAGCGAATTGCGTGGAAGACAGACTTGTAATATTGCACGCTAATTTTTAAAAAAATTCACAAGGCCTCTTTATTCATTTTTTGAATAGAGAGGCCTTTTTAGTTTTGCCGTAAGGCCATGTATGAAATGATTAATTGCAGGTGCTCTAAAGCGGCCGCAAGCTCTGTGGTCTGATCTTTATAAAGATTTTCACCTAAGTAGACTTCAAGCGAGGCCAAGCAATGGCGGGCATCTTCTAAATGTTTCAGGGCCTCTTCAGAAACTTTTTTTATCGATGAGCTCATATCTTCTAAAACTAAAAGACCTGTTAAGTCTTCACCATTTTTAAAACGGCCGAATAAATCAGGACGAGTGGCCAAAAACTCAAAAACAACGGCATTTACAATTCCATTTTTTAGATCCAGTTCCTGATCTTTAAGTGAATTGCCAGAATAATCGAGCGTGTCGTCAATCAACTGAAAAGCAAGGCCTAGGCTTATTCCAAAATTGCGACATAGTGTTTGAATTTCAATTGGCATTTTGGCCAAGAGACTTGGGGCCACAGTGCAATAACTCATCACAGATGATGTTTTCTTTAGTGCTATTTCTCGAATTAAAGCTCTAGTGTAATCACGGCTGGCGATAAGATCTAATTGAAGCCATTCGCCTTCAGAAAGATCTTTAATAACAAGTGACATCTCATTGACCAAGGCCAGTTCACCGGTAGAACAAAGATCAACGATCACCGAAGAAAGTAAATAATCTCCGGCAAGTACCGCTTTTTTATTTGAGGCAATTATGTTTATAGAGGGTGCACCTCTTCTCAGAGTAGCATTATCGATAACATCGTCATGAGATAAGGAAGCGGCGTGGACTAGCTCACTTGCACGGGCAAATGGCGTGATGACTTCCAAATCAATTTTAAAGAGATTGGCCATCAAGTAGGTCAGAAGCGGTCTTAGGCGCTTTCCTCCTCGAAGGACTGAGCGTGAAAGCACCTCGTCAATTGCAGAATGAGCATTCACAGAACGAATCCGAAGATCTAAATTTTTAGATCTCTCAAGAACATGCGCGGGAATTGAATCCAGAAAATCTGTGATCATTAATTTCCTTAATTATTGTCTTACCGAAGATCAGCAAAAAGTTAACAAAAACAATCATTTTTGTAAATCCAATTCTTGCTAGGAACACTTCCTTTAAGGTAAAAAGATAAGACAAATATAAGACATTCTAACAGGTAAAACGCATGAATAACCAAATTAGTGAAAGAAAAAAAGAATCTTACAAAATTTTTGATGAAATCGCTTCAACCTATGATCTCTTAAATCACACCCTTTCTTTTGGAATTGATATTTATTGGCGCAATAAATTATTGAAGCATTTACCAAACAAAGACTCAATCAACGCCCTAGATTTGGCCTGTGGCACAGGGGATGTTCCCTTAACACTGGTAAAAGATCCTCGTATTAAAAAGATAACAGGTATCGATCTCTCTAAAGGAATGGTCGATATAGGCAAAGTAAAAGTTAAGAAAAAAGGATTAGAAAAGAAAATTTTTCTCATGTTAGGAGATGGTGTCAATATTCCTGCAGCCGATAATGCATTTGACTTAACGACCATTTCTTTTGGAATAAGAAATTTTTCAGACCCCCAAAAATCTTTATTTGATATCCACAGAGTTTTAAAAACCAATGGCAGACTTATGATTATGGAATTCGCCATTCCGACAAATCCATTAATCCGTGCTATTTACTTTTTTTATTTCCGTTATTTTTTACCAAAAATTGGCAACCTTATTTCAAAACATAAAGACGCCTACACTTACCTCAATCAAAGTGTTGAGGATTTTCCATATGGAGATAAATTCTTAGAGCTTATGAAAAATGCCGGGTTTAAAAACTTAAAGAAGCAATCATTAACATTTGGAATTGCGATGTTGTATATCGGCGACAAAGAATGATGAAAACTGATCAATTCCTCCTGGAGGAACTTCAGCACATAAGCAAAAAAATAAAAGGCCATTCAAAAGAACTTTTGAATAAGGATACCGCCCACACGCTAACGTTTCAATATGAAGAAATCGACTTCACCGAATTACTTAATCATGTCTTATGTGAGAAAATCTTTTTTTTCAAGTCAAAATATAAAAATTTGAGTTTTTTAGGTCTAGGCCAATCACAAATAATCAAAGCTTCAGAGCTAAGTGAATACTTAGTGGCCAATCCACAGAATTTTTTAATCGCAACTTTTCTGTTTGAGCAAGACCCAAATGCAGCAGAATTTAGCTTACCAGAATGGAGTTTCTTAACTCAAAATGGAAAAACACAATTAAATATTTATCCTAGTTTCGAATATAAAAATATTTCATTGCCTAATTTATTTTTTAACCAAAACTTTGATCTGGAACTCTACGACCCCACACTTGCCCCATGGACTACTTATAACGAACTTCCTGAACACGACCAATGGGAAAAGATGATAGCCAAATGCGACGAGCTCTTCGATCAAAAAAAGATCCAAAAGATTGTCCTATCTCGCAAAAAAATTTTTGAATACGACGACCCTATTTCTCCCATTGCTTTTTTCAAAGCAATTTTGTCCGCTAACAATAATGCAAATTCTAGTTATGCTATTTTTAACCAAATAAATTTCGAAAAAGCATTTATCTCTTTGACTCCAGAAAAACTATTTTCACTAGAGAATCAACATTTTGAATCCATCGCACTGGCCGCCAGTGCTCCAAGAGGAAAGACTATTGCTGAAGATGAAAGCTTTGAGCAACTTCTTAATTCCAGTGATAAATTGGCCCGTGAACATTCTTTGGTTACAGAAGAAATCATTAAAAAAATTACTCCCATGGCCGTTAGTTTAACTGTTTTTGAACTTCAAACCATGAAACTGCCATATATCCAGCACCGCTCTATTCCCATTCACGCGCTTATGCATCCAAATATAACGGCTCTTGAATTAACAAAAACCCTTCACCCAACTCCGGCAGTTGGTGGAATGCCAACAGCTTTGGCCTGTAAAAAATTTTTAGAACTAGAACCGTATGCTCGCCAATCTTATGCGGCCCCGATTGGAGTCGTGAGTTTGAAATATTCTGAATTGGCGGTGGGAATAAGATCAGCTTTAATTGAAAATAACAAACTCACTATTTTTGGTGGTGCAGGTATTGTAAAGGGATCCTTCGCCGAAGATGAATGGATTGAAACAGGTATAAAAATGAATCCATTTTTGAAGGTTATTAATCATGAATAAATTATTGAGTGAAAACATTAATCGAATTTGGGCCTCTTTGATAATTGATGAATTTTTAAAAAATAATATTACCCAATTTTATCTCTCACCTGGTATGCGCAATGCCCCGCTAATAGCTGCAATGTCAAATGCCAAAAACTATAACCCTAAAATTAAAATTATAATGTGTATTGATGAAAGAGCTGCTGGTTATCGCGCTCTTGGTTTTGCCAAGGCCCAGGGCCTTCCGGCCGTTTTGGTTTGTACATCTGGTACGGCCATGGCCAATTATATGCCCGCTGTTGTAGAGGCAAAAAAATCCAATTTACCGATGATTATTCTTTCTGCAGATAGGCCTCCTGAGGTCACATTTTGTGATGACAATCAAACAATGGATCAAACAAAGTTTTATGGCAATTACGTTCAGGGCGAGATGTCCTTAGGAGCGCCGTCTTTTGAAATAAGTCCTCTGGCCTTAACTTCCTCGTTGTCTAATCTTATTCACAAATCACTTTTTCCTCAAAGAGGCCCGGTGCATTTTAATTGTGCATTTAGAGAACCCTTAGAAAAAACTATTCTGCCTATACCAGATGATTATAAAAATCTGGCAAGTATTCAAATCGAGCACATTGGACCAAGTACTCGTTATATGAATTTAAATACAACTCCAAAGTCCGC
>JAURXW010000047.1 GCA_030654205.1 Bacteriovorax sp. | reverse complement strand
AATAACTTGGCTCAAGTAGAAATTGCCGGACAAGCAATTTCGATTTTTAATAAATTGGTGAAGAGCGGGGTAACAGATGAAAATCTGTTTTTTTTGTTGACTGATTTTTTATCGATTATTGATTCCGGTTTGGTTGATGAGAAAAATTTAGAATTTTTTAAACAAGTTTTTGTTTTTAAATTGTTGAGCTTGCTGGGCCATGGGGCTGAGCTAGGAGAGTGTGTTTTTTGTAAAACCAAACTTAAGGAAGAAAAAAATATCTTCGATTTTCATCGAGGTGGGATGCTGTGTTGTCATCATGAATCGAGTGGAAAGCACTTGACTATTTCACCAGATTGTGTTAAGCTATTACGATTGATGCAGGAAAAAGATTTCATTTTTTTGGCTAAAATTAAAGCTAATAACAGTCTTTTTAAGGAGGCAGGAACTTCAATCCGGCTCTTTTACAATTATATAAACGAATAAAACGTGAAGGAGGAATGGCTAATGACAAGACGCAGATATAATCCGCTCGATAGTCTTGAGGATAAAGAAGATGATTTATCATTGGATGAACCTTTAAAGGTAGCGCCAAAAAGGAAGCAGGCCGAAAGACGTTCTCTTTGGAAAATTACCACTCAAGATGGGAAAATTGTTTATGAAGGGAAGATGTACGCTATCGTAGTTCATTTGGCGTATCGAAAATTATTTGATGACAGAGTAAGATTGAGATTGTTTAGGAGTATTTCGAGTGGTTTCGAAGAAGCTGGTTTTACGAGGTGTAGATTTACTATTGATGAAACGGAAAAAAATGCCAAAGCGGTTGATGATTTTTATCAGTTAATTTTAGAATCACTTGCCAAATTGGAAAAATCTGCTAAAGAAATTCCGCTTGAGCACGAAAGACGTTTTCTGGTTTATCTTAAAAATCTTCCTTTTGATTTTAATAAATATCCGATGTCGACGATAGTTCAGGGATATCTAAAAAAACGGGGAGGACGAATTCGTCGTGAATCTCAGAATGGAAAAAATACTTACACTAAAACAATAAAATCAGGAAAAGGGGTATCGCTCAAGGAACTTGAGAACGAAATCTCTAAAGAAGAATATTTTTCACTATGGGGTAATATTGGGCATTATTTGAAAAAAGAAAGATATTTTATCCCCTGGGAAGGAACTGAAATTCAGTTGAATATTTTTCTTTTGGATTTACAAGGTTACATCCAGATTGAGGTTGAATTTGATTCGCATGAAGCAGCTGTTAATTTTGCGCCACCATCATGGTTTGGAAAAGAAGTGACCGATGACAGTCGGCATGACAATTATTCTTTGGCCAAAAACGGGAAGCCTTTTTAGGGAGACGGGAACTTCAATCCGACTCTTTACAATTATTGAAAAGAAAAAACAAGGGAGATAGAATGGGAGACACAAGAAATCCGTTGGATGTTTTGGGTGATGCAGATGATGGCGAAGTCAGAAGTATAAGAAGAAAGAAAGGCAGCAAACAAAGTTTTGCTCCTGACTGGGAACTTGTTCTACCAAACGGTAAAATTTTTTTCATGAAGGATAAAGATACGCCTACGATAATTTTGGTTATGAGAAGTTTAATAAGGGATTATGAAAAACAAAATTTTATTCTTCGTCGCAAGCGGGGTGTTCAAATGAAAGAATGTGATTGGGAGGAATTGGTAGCTAAACCGAAATCGCTAGAAGGAAGAGACGAACAGGTTAAATTATTATTGGGTTTTATAAAACAGAAAATGGAGGAGAAGAAAGATGGCAGAAAAAAATTACTTCAGAAATAAGTTCAGTTCTGAATTTTATCGTGAGTTTCAAAAAGCACGTTTTCGATCTCTATTTTTGAGTAAAGACACGGCTTTCTCGTTTTTGCTATTGTTCGTGGGGTTGTTCATTTGGTACGTTATATTTAATTTTCTTATCAATAGGCGGCCTTTTGGCGTCATGCCTTCTTTTAGGAGAATGGCATTGATGATATTTCTTTCCAGCAGAGCATTTGAAGAAGGTCTTACCGACGGGATGGTAAATATTGCTTCTCTTCACTGTGATTGTTCAGGAGAGGCAATTGTTTTAAGTAAAGAATATTGGGCACCATTTTCTAAATTTTCCAAATTTCGCGAGGTTGATCAAAAATTTTTAGATGAATTGAGGCTCTGGGCAAAGGAGGAAAAAGTTTTTCCTTTCGGGAAATTTTGTCTTGTTGATGACAAGATAGCTCTTTCTGTAAATAAGGATTTTTACAAAGAATAAAAAGATTACATTTTAAAAGTATTTTTTCTTGGTAATAGTTTATTAACCTAAATTGGGAGAATTGAAGATGGAACAGTATTTATTAATATTTCATATGTGCAGCGACAGAGAGACACATAGGAAAAAACCGAAGTCATGTGTCAGGGCAATCACTACATGTTATAGTGATCTTGAAAGGGAAATTCAAGGAAAGATTGAAGAGGTAAATTTTCAGGGTTCCGATAGGATATATGAGGATATCTATATCCTTGCTAGTGTTATAAAGTTATAATTTCAAGTTTGATCATTTCAATAAAGCCGTCGGAATTTTACTCGACGGCTTTTTTATTGGAAATGTATCGTTTAAATTTTAATTACTGGGCCGCTTTGGAGAAAGCGGCCTTATTTTTTTTGTGATTCATGCATTGCCCGCCGAAGCTCTGTCGCACAGAGCGTAGGAGGGAGCTATGATTCACGACTCGTGCTTGACTTATTTTGGATTTGCCCTTATAATAATAAAGCAATCTAGAAAAACCATTTGACCTTGGCTGACACCAGGGAAGGTGCGGGAAGAAAGCTGTAAAGCGAGTAGAACCTGCCGGGTAAGCCCGTTATCGCTGTAAATAAGTGCTTTGTCTTTTGGCAAAGAAACGGGGTGGTACCGCGAGTAAGAACTCGTCCCTGAATATCATTTTTAATGATGTTTAGAGACGAGTTTTTT
>JAURXW010000040.1 GCA_030654205.1 Bacteriovorax sp. | reverse complement strand
TTGAGAGTCTCGGCCTGTTGAGATAAAGCTTCAGCAGCATTGGCTGATTCTGCCGAATTTGCAGTATTTTCCTGAGTAACTTGATCTAATTGAGCAATGGCCTTTGTAATTTCTTGAACTCCTTGTGCCTGTTCTTGACTGGCTGTCGATATTTCCGATACTGAATTTGAAACACTCGCGACAGAAGCCACTATCTCATTTAAAACAGCACCACATTCATTGGCAATTCGAATTCCAGTATCAATATTTATTTTACCCTCTGTGATTAATTTTCCAACTTTTTCTTTTGAATTTTTAACGATGGCCTCAACTTTTATCACACTGTTATTTAGCATTGTTGAAATCTCAATGGCCGCGGCTCCGCTCATTGCTGCCAACTTCCCAACTTCTTCTGCAACTACCGCAAAACCTCTTCCGTTTTCTCCAGCTCGAGCGGCCTCTACAGAAGCGTTGAATGATAAAAGTTTTGTTTGGAAAACAATATCGTTGATGACTTTTGTTTTATTACCAATTTCTATAATTAGGCGTACGATTTCTTCAATTTCTGTATTGCTTACATCAACTTGCATTCGAATATTATTATTGCTTGTATTAATTTCCTCTATTGCTGAAATCATTTGTGTAACAACCACTTTTCCCTTTTCTGCATTTACCAAACTAATTCCTGATGATGTAGCCGAATTTTTAGCACTAACCGTATTAGCATTTATCATCGAGCTTATTTCTTCAATCGAAGAAGAAGTTTCTTGAAGTGAAGCGGCTTGCTCGGTTGTAGCTTGTGATAATTCTTCTGAGGTTGACGCAATTTGTGTCGCGGCCGCTGCGACATTACCGGCACTTCCTTCAAGATTTGCAACAATTTTACTAATAGTTTTAGATAATTTCGTGGCAAACATAAAAGCAACTATCAAGCTTGCAATAATTCCAATTATAGAAATTAGAATGATTAACTTATTCGTTTGTTTTGAAATATCTTTTGACTCATCAGAGTAGGTTTTAAAATTATTTTTATGAAAGAATAAAATTTTATCAAAAGCGGCATTATATAAGATTGAAGTATCTGGAGCGTCACTGTAAAGCAATTTCATTACTGCTTCATGATCTTCTGATTTTCCTTTTTCAGAAAGAACAATAATTTTTTCACTAATTTCTTTAAAACTCTTCCAGCGAAGATTAAAATTATCATAAAGTTCTTTTTCGCCCAGTACAAACGGAATTGCATCATAGGCACGATTATTTTCTTCGTACTTAACTATTGCCTCATTGGCTTCTTTAATACTAAAGTCAGCATCTTTTTGACTAAGTCCATTTAATCCAAGAGTTAAAATTTGAATTCGGAGTTTTCTATAATTGAGTCCCATTGAATTTATCAGTTCGAGGTTGGGGGCAACTCCATCTACTACCCTGTCATTTGAAATTTGAATACCGTGAAAACCGCGATAGGCAAAAACACTAATAATCGTACTCACCCCGGCCATTGCAATACATAGTAAAAGTATTTTTGCTTTTAAGCCTAATCCGCTGAGCATAATCCCCTCCGAATACAACCATAATAAATCGACTCACCTCACAGATAAACTTTAATCTAATTAAATTATATACTCGTTTTGAATTTTTCAAATTTCTTGCGAATCTTTGATCAAATAGGGATACTTAAAATAAAATTATTTTATATTTAGCTTTAGAAAAGCATTTGAAAGTGCCTTTAATTCACGGAATAAGAGGTCATTACAACAGTTTAAAAATCTTACTTTCAAGTTTAGCTACATCTTCCAAATAGCTTCACCTAGTGTCTTGCGAAGATGATTTAAGCCAGTTCGCTCATACCAGTAAGTCTGTGTAGCATTGGCAAGAATAACTGTTCCACGTTTTTTTTCTAGGTCTATCCAAAACGAAGTTCCTGTAAATCCTAAATGACCGTATGTTTTTAAGGAACACCCTTTTCCGGCCAGAGTGTTTTCGCTGTCGAGAACCCGGTCGAATCCTAAGATAAAACGATCCTCCATTTTTTGCGTTGGAAGTCTTTTTTCAATTTCCTCATTCACTTTAACTATTTTTTCTAAATTAATAAGTGATCTACTTAATCCATCAATAGTCGCAAACAAACCTGCATGAGAAACAAATTCATTAAGATTATAGCAATTATTATCATGAACTTCGCCGCACACTATTTGCTTATTTCTTATGCCATACTCTGGAGAAAATGAATCTAATGGAAGTTTTTTCCAATGAACTAACTCGCTATCAAAATAATACGAACATAATTCTTCTAATGCTTTTCCCGATTTTTTCTCAATTTCAAGCATGCAACGAAGTGAAGAATAATCTGAATACAAACTAGGTGATTTTTTTATTTCGTAAGCCAGAAGCTCTTGTCTCCAAGTTTTTTTTGATAACAATCCACCAACAGGAAGTCCTGCCTGGTGATTTAGGAGCAACATCATATTATCATCGAATAGCTCGGGGAATTTTAATCTAACGGCCGAGTTTGTAAGAGGCTTTGTAAGGCTTGCTAGATCAAAATACAGATATGGTTTTGTACTGAATACATCGGCTGAAATTTCAAAAGATTCAAACGAACTAGCACTAAAATCTATTACACTAACGGCCAGTGAATCAAAATGTTGAGAACTCAATAAATCAAAAGCTAATTTTTTTAATCTTTCCATCAATCTATTTTGCTTGTGTTCACAATATTAGTCATGAGAAAAATCATTTTAATTAATTGCTAAAAAAAAGGCCTCAAATGAGGCCTTTTTTAGTTATTTTGAATTTCTAATTGCAGCTTGAGCGGCCGACAGCCTAGCAATTGGCACTCGGTAAGGTGAGCAACTTACATAATCAAGTCCAATCTTATGGCAGAATTCTATTGATTTAGACTCTCCACCATGTTCTCCACAAATTCCAAAATGCATATTTGGATTTGCTTTTCTTCCTTCACTTACAGCGTGTTTCATTAAAAAACCCACTCCATCTTGGTCAATTGAAACAAACGGATCATTGGGCAATAAACCTTTAGTAACATACTCTGGTAAGAATTTCCCTGCATCATCTCGTGAAAGTCCAAAAGTAGTTTGAGTTAAATCATTTGTTCCAAATGAGAAAAACTCAGCGTGAGGAGCAATTGATCCTGCCATAATGGCAGCTCTAGGTAGTTCAATCATTGTTCCAATTTTATACTTTATCGTTTTACCTTTAACTTTGAACACTCTCTCTATTTCTCTAATAGCATCATCTTTAAGAACTGTTAATTCTCCTTCAAGTGCAACCAATGGAATCATGATTTCTGGAATAACATTAATCCCTTT
>JAURXW010000037.1 GCA_030654205.1 Bacteriovorax sp. | reverse complement strand
TCCAAGTTCCTCTTTGCGGCAGTTACTTGCATTAATATTTCTTCTGCAATACCCGGAACCGATTCAAGAGCTTCTTGCTTACTTTCAGCATCAGCGTCGATAGATGATTGTAGCCATACCATATGCCTTAACGCCAACACTGGACTATGAAGATCATGAATTAATTGTTTATAAGATTCTGTATTAAGTTCTTTTGCCTTTTGTATTGCAATTTTTTCATTTGCAATCTCCAAATCAGATCGAGTGCTAATAATAGTTTGTCGAATGTCTTCAAGCTCTTTAATTTTAATAGGAGTTGAAGTGTCAGCATTATTTGATTTTAAATTTCTGATTTCTTCGTGGAGTTGCTCAAGAGGTTTGAGTGCTTTTTTGAGTGCGCGTTTGGTTCTCCAAGAAACCAATATTGAAATTAAAGCTGAAGTCAAAAATGCAAGGGCCATGATCCCTAAAGTATTTTTAACAATTGGTCGTAATGGGGTATAAAAATAAAGTTTTGATCGTAAAGATCTTAAATTAACATTTTGGTGAAATGTATTTATGACGATAATTTCATTTGTTGTGAATTGTACGCCAAACATTTTTAGACTTACGACAGGTGTTGCAAAAGGAAGATCAATTCCTTGTGTATCGCCACTAGAAGCAAACACTTTACCATCTCTTTCTAAGACCAGTTTTGAATTCTCACTCTTTGTTATGGAATTGAGAATGCGTATAATTTCAATGCGGTCATTAACTTCAATCTGAGTCATTATGTACGGTGCCAGAGCATTTAAAATCTTTTTATTAGAATTGATCTGATTTGATAGATTCATTGCTGCAAAAACAAATGAAACGGCAAGAGTTAATATCAGCGAAATTGACCAGCGAAGAGGTGTCTGGGATTTATGCACATATTTAAAGATAGAAATTTGATTGCTCATAATTTTCCACCATTTTTCATACATTCTTCGTTGATGCTAACTTTTGTATAATCAATATATACATCAGAAAGAATATTGGGAACCAAGCCTTCAACGCAATTTGAAATCCAGTAATTTGCTCTTGGGTGAAATAAATTTATTGTAACTGAAGAGTCATCAAGAAGTTTAATAGCCTCTTTATACAAGCTAACTCTTTTAATTTTATCAGTTTCAGCTCTTGAGGTACTTATAAGTGCATCTAGCTTTTTATTATTAAGGCCGCTGAAATTATCAGGATTATTGCTTTCAAAATTTCGTAGTAAAAATTCAGCATCTGGATAATCCATATTCATGGACACTAAAAAAGCTTGGTGCTTTTTCTTAGCATACCCATCCATGAGTTTGTCCCATGCCATCGGCACAACTTCAACGTTCCAGCCTTTTTCTTTCAGATTGCGCTCAAAGAAGCGTTTCATTTCCTTCGCTTCAGATAGCTCCTGCGGAATTACTATCGTAATTTTCTGTCTCGTTACTTTCAATTTCAGCGATTTTACCGAAGCTGATTTTGGTCCATCGTTATATCCTGATAATCCCGGAGGAATATAACCGAAGGCCTGATACGCATCTGGATAAAACTTCTTTCTAAATCCTTCAGTATCAAACGATTCCTTGAAAGCCTTTCTGACTTCAATTGAATTGAAAGGTGCAATCTTGCTGTTAAGTCCTATTATCCATGTCGCGGCAACGGGACTTGTGATCTTTTTTCCCTTTTGAAAAACTGGATTATTGGGAGTTAGTGGCCAACATGCCAAATCAAGCACTTCATTTTTCTTTGCTAGCTCTGAAGCAGTATCTTCTGAGGACTCAAGGAGAACAAATTTATCGAGCTTACTTTTCCCTTGATAATAAGAATCAAAGGCTTCAAGGAACAATTTCTTATTAACGGCATCTTTATATACAAAACGAAATGGGCCTGAGCCTATAGGTGAATCAAAGAAGTTTTTACTATCTTTATATTTTTTCGGCAAAATCTTTGCGGTAGCTCCTGCCAGGATTGAAATAAAGGCAGGAAACGGTTTTTTTAACTTTATCTCAACAGTATTTGAATCAATCGCCTTGATTCCTACCTTCGTAGTATCCTGCTTACCACTTTTCTCATCAGCACCTTGAATACAGTCATAATATTTTCTAACTGTACTTTCTGGAGAAACTGCACGAGCTAGTGAATAGACAACATCGTCCGCAGTGATTGGTGTACCATCGTGGAATTTAATATTAGGTTTAAGCTTAAATGTGAGAGTTTTCCCATCAGAACTTGTTGACCATGATTCAGCCAGTGATTCCTGTATCTCTAATGACGGAGAAAATTTTAAAAGGCCGTCATAGATCAAGTTTCCTACGACTAGCGAAGCTTGATCGTTCATTTTAATGGGATCAAGAGATAACGGAAGAGAGAAAGCACTTTTCACGTAGGTACTGGCAAAACATGGAAGCGAAATCCATGCTACTAAAAAGGTAGTTATAAAAATAAAGTTCCGCATTCTATATCTCGGTGAAATTAGTTCTGTGCCAGTAGAAGAGGATTTGATTATGTTATTCCACCTTGAACAACAAGTGGGGTATGTAGAAAGTTCAGACCTAGGAACTAAATTTCAAGAGCTTAAGTCAAGGTTGTGATCAATCACGAAGAAATCATGGCCAAAGGACAGCTCGAATTGATTAGTCTAGAAATCCAGTACATCTTTAGCAACCAATCAGTTTTCAAAAATGTGACTTGAAGCCAACGCCTGATAAAATCTGCATTTCATGTGAAATATATTGTATTAGCATGCATATATATGATAGCATGCTAATAATTCGACGTTAAAGCATTAACAAGTGAGGAAAACTATATGCAAAAAGCTACAAACTTGGATTTCGTATCTATTCAGGTAATCGACATGAATAAATCTGAGGTTTTTTACTCAGAGATAATGGGCTTTAAAAAAGGAATAAGTCCTAACCCTCATGCTGTTGTCTTTGAAACAGAAAACGCGGCAATCTTTGCAATTCGCACGTCACTGATTGATCTGGAAAAGATTGAATTGAAGGGAGCCGGCATCTCACTCTGGTTCAAAGTGGAAAATCCAGACGAACTTTTTTCTCGTCTAAAAGAAAAAAATGTCCCAATCATTAAGCCCATAGAAGATGGTCCTTTCGGTCGGACTTTTATTCTGAAAGATCCGAACGGATACGCCATCACTATTCACGGAGATAAATAAAATGAATGTTTTGATTTTGGGAGCAACTGGTAAAACTGGTGTCCATGTCGTGAAAGAAGTTCTGGCTATGGGCCACGAAGTATATGCTTTATCACGTCACCCTGAAAGACTCAGTATCTCAGATTCAAGATTGCATCTCATAAAGGGTGACACGGAGAAACCTGACGATGTTAATCAAGCAGTTTCTTTGGTTGATGAAGTGATTAGTGTCATTAACAATCCACGAATTTCAGATAATCCATGGGCAAAAGTGATAGGCCAGCCTTTTATGATTCGAGATTCAATCAGAAATGTTGTTTCTGCCATGGAAGCTCATGGAAAAAAACGGATTATTGTGATGTCTACTTTTGGCGCAGGAGAATCTTTCCATGATCTGTCCTGGTGGCTTCGGATCATGATCAATAAATCAAATCTTAAAGTCGCGTTTGACGATCACACTGGGCAGGAAGAAGTTCTGAAAGAATCATCTCTTGATTGGACTGTCGTTCGATGCGTTCAATTATCCGATACAAACGAGATGACAAATCTTATTATAAGTTTAGATAATTATCCAAAGGCTGCGACAAAAATTAGCCGTAAGCATGTTGCAAAATTTTTAGTTCAACAATTAGTTAGCACTGATTACATTCGTAAACTTCCAACTATTTCTTCAAGGGGTTAATTTTGAAAAAATCTAATGGCTTTAAAGTACCCCTACAGAGTCAGCTAGGTTTTTTAATCAAGAGAGTTCAGCAAGCATTCAGGGCCAGAATGGATGAGGCACTATCTAAAAATGGATTAACAACTTCACAATATGCAGTACTTTGTCATTTGTGTGAAGAGAACTTACTATCGAATGCAGAACTGGCCAGGCGAAGTTTTGTCACAGCGCCAACGATGATACGTATCGTTCGGGATCTTGAAGATCTTGGCTTTATAGAGAAAACCGATAGCAAAGCTCATCGAAAAGTAATTGATGTAGCCTTAACCGAAAAAGGAGGAAGAGTTCTGCTGGCATGTGAAATGGATGTGCAATCAATTCAACTGCAAATGCTTTCGAGTTTTTCAAAAACTGAAGTCGCTCAACTTTCAAGACTTCTGATATCTTGTGCAAAAAATCTAGAAGGAGCAGTCTAAAGCACTAAAAAACCAATGGTAGTTAAAATTTAGTGCGAATACTTTTAATACAAAACGAAGGCGGGCCAAAAAATCCGTCCTTTATTTGGTCTTTAATCGCCAATACAAAACCATCTTGCATTTTCAGTCGCTTATTCGATTAAGTTTTCATTACTGCTCGATGCAAATTAAAATAAGCATTTTTATTTTCGTGCATACCAAGCACGAATCAGTAATGCTTGGAAAAACTGTATGGGATTTAAAAAGCCACTGGACACCAATATAAGTTCAACTTCTGATGGTGCTTGAATAAACAAATGCTCCTTCATCATTCTTGGAAGGTTTTGAATTTTCCCTTCTTGAGAGCCTGATCTTCTAATCATCGATTGCCATTTTTCAATGATGTCCCCAAATGCGCTCGATGTAAGATCGAAACTGATTTCGGCACAGATAAAATAGCCAGTGGTTTTGAGACACTTAAATATACCTGTAATGATCTTAGTCCTGTCTTCAAGTGTAGTGTGATGAAGGACTAGAAGGCAAAGAGCTCCATCGAAACCCTCTAGCTCCTGAACATCTTCGACATATCCATGAATCAATTCGCATCGATCAAGTAGATTCAGCTTTTTCAGTTTCTCCCTACAAACTTCGAGCATTGACTCCGATGGATCAACTGCTACAAAAGTAAATTTCGGGAAAGCCTCTGCAAGTTCAATGATCTCACTTCCAGTTCCGACACCTATGCAAAGAATTTTAGAATTGGGAGCAACCTCACTTAATAAAATTTTGATTAAGTAGTGTAAATTTTCGTAAATCGGAACAATGTGGTTATTACTTTGGTCGTAAGACTTAGCCCTATCTTTTCCAAATGAATCTAATTTTGAATGAGAATGCATATTCACTTCCTATTGATTAGTTGTAATACTTCAAAGTTAATCATGGCTCCTGCTTTAGATCCAGCAGCGCAGGCAAAGACCACTGACTGCATGACAGTCATATCATCTCCGGCGGCGAAGACATCAGGCTGAGTTGTTAGCCCAAAGTCAGTAATTTTATAATGGCCCATATCTGTAAGCTCGCAACCAAGCTTAACTCCAAGGCCTGTTGAGAGTTTTTGATCTGGTCGATAAAATAAATAGCTGCGCTCTACTACCTCACCTGTAACTAATTTAACCGCCTTAAGTTTTTCAGCTTCATAAATAAATGAGTCAATCTTGTCAGTGTAGACTTTAATGCCAGGGTATTGGTCCACTTCAGCACCATTAGTGAATAGCACCAGATCTTTTGATAATCCTTTTAGTAGCACCGACATATGATCAGCATATTCTTTTCCTCCGATCATCCCCATCGCTTCATTTAGGTATTCGTAACCATGGCAATAAGGGCAGTGGAAGATGGCCTTTCCAAACAACTCTTTTATGCCAGGAATTTCAGGTAGGATATCTGTCACACCGTGAGCGAGAAGAATTTTTTTGACCTGGATTTTTCCTTCTAACATAAAGCCTAATTCATTTCTTTTAATATCATTTACACGTTCTGATTTGAATTCAACTTTTGAGTATTTTTTTAAATCTTCTCTAATCAATCGACGAAATTCATCAGGCGGAGTTCCATCGCGAGAAGGGAAATTCATCATATGTGCGGCAGGCGCATTTCGTGGTTGATTATCATCAAACACTACAACTGTCCGATTTCCTCTGGCGAGAGTCAAAGCACCACTTAATCCAGCAGGACCACCTCCTATAATTGCCACATCAAATTGTTTATTCATATTATTTTCTCCTTATTTAATGATTATAGAGCTGAATCGGGTGTATGATAATTGCAAAGTAGGTATCATTATTGATACCCCCAAGGTATTAATGGAAACAAGAGAATTAAAAGCGTTTATTACTGTTGCCGAAGAGTTGAATTTTAGAAAAGCAGCTGAGAGACTTAATATTACTCAGCCACCACTGACTCGAATCATTAGTAAGCTGGAAACAGATCTCAATGTGAAACTTTTTAACCGCACAACAAGATCAGTTGAACTTACAGGAGCTGGACTTCATTTATTAAAGAAAGGTAAAGAAATCCTTGCACAGATTTCTAACACCGAATTGGAAGTAAGAAATCTTCAAAAAAATAAAAGCGGAAAACTTCATCTTAGTTTGAACTTTGGAGCAGTTCATTCAGACTTACCAAGACTCATTAGTTCTTTTAAAGAACAGTTTCCTAAAATCACAGTAGTGGTTGTTGAATTCAACTTTAGTGCTCTTGCCAAGAACTTACGATCAACTAAAATTGATGTGGCCTTTTGTCCTAACATCTTTAAAGAACAAATTTTGAATCAAGTGCCCATTCAGTCCCACGAGATAGGGCTGTTGATTTCAAAAGAGAATCCTCTATCTCAGAAAAAATCATTGAAGCTCAGTGATCTGGAAGGAGAGACACTCATATATCACGGAAAACATGAACACTTGGGATTTCAGGAAGAGTTTTTGGAATTTTTAAAACTTAAAGATGTACGCCCAAGAATTTATTACAAAAAATCCAAAGAATCCTGTTCCATTCTGGTGGGGATAGGAAAAGGTCTTCTCCTAACTTCAAAGCGTGCCGCACACATCACCAAGGATGCTGTGTTTATTCCCTTGGCCGAATATTCGCCTAGAGTGAAATTTTATGCAACCTGGTCATTAGAGAATCCTTCATTAGCACTCAAAGCTTTTATTAATTTTTTGGAAGAAAAGGCTCCCAGTTCTGAAATGGATGGCCATTTAAGCTAAAGAATTTTCCAGAAGCTAAGTGCTTCAAGGCTGTGTGAAAACTAAAAATTATAGCTTTAGATACAGAGCTGTGAAACATATTACAGCTATAGTTATTAATTAATAGGCCATTGATTAAACCACTAAATAAGAAAACGCCGAACAAACTAAAAGACACATACTAACGATACCTGGCCCTTAATTGGGCCTTTTTTGTTTTCTGTGATCAAAGGCCAAGACTTTTAAAACAACCCCCTGAAAATGGGGATTTTGGCGTTCTTGTACCGAAAAGCGCGCATTTGCCTCGACGAAGGCCAAGATTTATCTATTAGCTTGTGCCTGCCACCGCGCGAGACTCTCGATGATTTCCACGAGGTCTCTTCCTTTGGCGGTAATGACGTAGACCTTCTCTCCGCCAACTGTTTTTTTCTGAATTAATTTTTTTTCGACGAGCTTGTTTAAGCGAACTCCCAAAATGTGATCGGAAATACCATCTAACTTTTTCTTGATGTGGCTAAAGCGATTGATGTCGAGATAGATGCAAAAAAGCACCTGAGCCGTCCATCGCGGAGTAAAAGCCTCGAAGGCAGCATCGAAGATGCAGTCCTGGCTCAGCAAGAGCCTGTTTAAAAAATTTGATGAGTTCTCTTTCTTCTTGTAACCCATAGGTTAAGTCTAACTCATCTAATGATGAGTTACCAACTCATTAAATGATGAGTCTTCCCATCGCCGGCATAAGAGATTATTTTGGAACTTAATCAACAGGAGAAAGCAATGAATCCCAGAAAAAAAGCGATTATTACCGGTTCCAATAAAGGTATTGGTTACGCTCTTGCAAAACAACTTATTAAAAATAACTATGAGGTTTGGCTCGGAGCTAGAGATGCAGAATTAGGCCGGGCGGCTGCCAAAGAACTCGGAGCAAACTTTATTAGGATGGATGTCACTCAAACAGAAACTCTAAAAGAGGCTTTGAAGACTTATAGCTTACAAAATTCTTCCCTCGATTTATTGATCAACAATGCCGGCGTGGCGCTATACGGTCAAGACGGCCCCCCTTCAGCAGCATCTGTACAAGCAACACGTGACACATTTGCGGTAAACTTTTTCGGGGCCTTGGATGTGACTCAGGTTTTTTTGCCC
>JAURXW010000030.1 GCA_030654205.1 Bacteriovorax sp. | reverse complement strand
AAAACCGTTCAAAGGGCATGGCCATTATTGGTATTGCTTTTGCCCTGGGATTTGTTGTTGGCCCGGCCATTGGAGGATTGTTATCTTTAATTGATTTAACTGTGATGTATCCAAATTTAATACAATATGGGATTAACCCTTTTTCTATGCCAGCTGCATTTGCTCTTTTTCTTTCTCTCTTCAATACTTTTTGGGTTTCTACTAAATTTAAAGAAAGTTTGCCTCCAGAAAAACGTGGTATCGTAAGTACTGAGCGCAGTGCTAATATTTTTAAAATATTTAAACCACTGCCACACCCTGAAATTAATATTATCAATATGTCTTATTTTCTTTTTCTTGCTGCATTTTCGGGAATGGAATTTACACTAACTTTTTTAGCGGCAGAGAGACTCAATTATACTTCAATGCAAAATGCTTATATTTTTATCTATATTGGCTTTATTATTGCTTTTGTTCAGGGTGGAATTGTCAGAAGAAAAGCGGCGAGTGTTGGTGAAAAAAAGATGGCCTTAATAGGAATGTTTTCGTTGATACCTGGACTTCTACTTATTTCTGCAGCCTATACAAGCAGTATGCTTTATAGTGGATTATTTTTTCTGGCCGTGGGTTCTTCGATGATTATGCCTTGTCTTACTTCATTGGTGACGCTTTATACTCCTAGTGAAGAGCAGGGAAGAAGTGTTGGGATATTTAGATCAATGGGAGCACTTGCCCGAGTGGTAGGGCCAATCTTTGCGGCCGTGGCCTATTATAAATACGGAGCATGGGCCCCATATGTATTTGGTTCAGCATTTTTATTGATGCCAATTTTGATATTGAGTAAACTTCCAAATAAGCCAGCTGAAGTTTAATGCAAAAAAGGATTATGTCTTTTTTCTTGATAAATTTTAGTACTTGGTCCATGACCGGCGATTACTTGAGTTTCATCTGGTAAAACTAAAAGTCTTTCCTTGATTGATTTAATAATTAATTTTCCATCTCCGCCTGGAAGATCTGTTCTTCCAATGGATTGTTGGAATAGTGTGTCTCCTGCAAATAACTGAGGAGTTTCAAAATAGTCACTGTAGAAACAACATGAGCCGGGAGTATGTCCGGGGGTGTGAAGTGTTGTTAAAAAAGTATTTATTTCAGGATCGGAAAATGAAAATGTTTCTCCATCCAAAAGATGAGCATCTAGCGGCTTAGGTGTTCCAACTTTTTGACCAAAAAAAAGCCCTTGTTGAGGAAGCATATCATAGAGAAACTGATCACCTTTATGCAGATGCATGGTGGCCCCTGTGGCCACACTGATTTCAGAAGATCTTCCGATATGATCAAAGTGTGCGTGAGTATGCAGAAGTTTTTTTACATCAATATTTAATTCTTTTATTTTTTTGAAAATAAAATCTTGGTCATTACCAGGGTCAATAATTATGGCCTCTCGTGTGACATTCGAATAGAGGATAGAGCAGTTGCAAGCATAGCTGCCGACAGCAAAGCTGACTAAGTTGAGAGAATTTTTTTTAACGGTATTTGTCATTTTGCCCCCTCGATAAATGCAATTGTAATTTAAATTTTAGCGCATTCAAAGTTCTTATCTCAAAACTGACGAATATTTCCTATGCAGTTAAATCGAACGCGCAAATATTAGGCAAAGCTAGATTATGACTAGAAAGCCAAAAGAAGGTGACAACTATCTTGAGATTTTCCGCCTGATTACGATGTAATTATTACAAAGGGTGTTGTGCATTTTTTAAATTCAATTTATTTAAGAGTCACAGGTTAAAATCAAGGAATGAATATGAAGAAGTCATTAATTATAATCGTTTTTTTAGTTACTCATATGTGTGTACCTTTGTACGCCTCAAATCTATCATACGAACAGCAGTTTACTGGCCTAGAAAAAAACAACCCCAATTTTCTTTCTGGTCAGTTGAATGAGGTGTTTGATGCTACACGGCCAGATACTGTCTTTGGCGAGATTCAGAAAAAATTAGGCCTTACCAATAATCAGCATACACTTGTTGCGGTTTTAGAAGCAGGTTTTTTCATGGAACATCCCGGCTTTAAAGGAAAATTAAAGTTCGCTAGAGATATTGTTAATGGAATAAATGATCCAAGTGGCGCTCGAGCTTCTAGAGTCGCAGGAAAAAATAATACATGGAATCCTGGGTCACAGGGACATGGGACTCATACTTTAGGAATAGCTATTGCTGGCGGAGGCGTGATTGGAATGCCAATTCTTGCATTTTCGAGTGACGGAAGAATAAATCTAGTAGAGTCCGTAATATATGCTATCGATAATGGGGCCCGTGTTATAAATATGAGTATTTTAAATGGTACAAAAGGATTATTGGAAATTGCTGATAGTCATCCAGAAATTCTTTTTGTTAAGGCAGCTGGCAATGCGGCCCTCAGTCTTGATGCTCAACTAGATTCTGCGGCAGCGAATCCCGATGGGGCCTGGGGTGGCTTTGATCCAATAGTGGCCTATCCAAGGGAAAATGTTGTAGTGATAGCAGCAACAGATTCATCAGGAAAATTATGGCATCAAGCTAGTGGTTCAAATTATGGTGTTCGCACTGTCAGGTTAGCAGCTCGAGGAGCTGATGTTCTTTCTTACTATCCAATTGACGGCTTTAATGGCACTACGGGGAAGCAGATGCTGACAGGGACTTCAATGGCCACACCTTTAGTTGCAGGTGTTGCAGGAAGGATATTTACTATCTATCCAAAATTAATGGCCAGTGAAGTTTCGAAAATTCTTGAAGTGACAAGCTTTCAAACTCAAGAATTGCAGAGCAAAGTAGGTTCGGGCGGAATTATAGATCCAAAATCAGCTTATCAGTTGGTGGCCCTTTTAAAATTAACGAGAGATGGAATGAGTTTTGTAAATGCCTCCCTACAAATTGGTTTAACAACTGATGAAAAATCTAGGTATCAGGCGCTACTGAAATTTTTTTAAAAATTCCGCGTAGGTTCACTTAAGTTTTAATGAATTTTTGATGATTTGGGCCGTTTTAAAAATAACACCGTGTAAGTTTGGATATATGTCAGGGCGTAAGTCGAAAAATGGACTATAATAGCGCTACTTTAGGGCAATAAATGTTCAGAGGCGCAATGAAATTTTGGTTAATTTTTTTATTTATTTTAAGCTGTAATTCCTACGGAAGTGATCTTAATCCATTTAAAGCTTCAGTGGAATCAGACCATCAAATTACTCTCTTGAATCACGGTGCGGCCTCTTTAGAGAAACGATTGCAAATGATTGAAGGAGCACAAACTTCAATCGATATAGAATATTATATTTACAATATTGATCAGTCCGGAAAAATGATTACTCAGGCCCTTATAAAAAAAGCTCAAGAGGGTGTAAGGGTTCGTATCATACTTGATTATT
>JAURXW010000023.1 GCA_030654205.1 Bacteriovorax sp. | reverse complement strand
TCCAATCTCTTGCGCGCGTATAAGAGAAAGTTCATTATCAGAAATTGATTTTGTATTAATATTTCTTACGAATAAATCACCAGAGGTTGGTGCATCTATCAAGCCTGCTATATTTAAGAGCGTTGTTTTACCACTACCCGATTTACCAGAGATACCTATAAATTCACCTTTTCTCACTTCTAAGCTAATTTCTTTTAAGGCCGTAAAGTTTAAACCTTCAGATTCAAATGTCTTATGTATTTTTACAAAATTTAAAATTACATCGCTCATACAATTCCTTCAAATTATTAAAATCAAAACCTGAATTTTTTGATTTTGTTTACGAAAGCCTAAGATAATAGCTTTAATAATTTAAACATAACTATATTCAAACTTATAGAAAATAAATTAAGACTAGTTTTTCCCTATCAGAAATTCAATGGCCTTAGTTGTGCGTTTTTATCAATAATCATTTTGGCAAATTGCCCCTACAGACCTTCTCGATACCGAGATGGCATTCCATTTGCAATCTCTCAAAACAAATGAAGCAAATAACCATAAATATTTGAGAGGTCATAATGAAAACAGATTCACAATTACAAATTAATATTATCGAAGAATTAAAATGGGAACCAAGTGTAAATCACGAACATATTGGAGTTGCTGTTTCGGATGGAATTGTAACTCTTTCAGGAACTGTTCCGTCTTTTATAGAAAAGCATAACGCTGAAAAAGCTGCTCAGCGAGTTGCAGGTGTTAAGGCCATTGTGGAAAAAATTGAAGTCAAACTTCCAGGATCAATGGTGCGAGATGATGAAGATATTGCCAAAGCGATTGTTAATCAATTTCAATGGAGCACTTTGGTTCCTCACGACAAAATACAAGCGAAAGTCTCAGATGGTTGGGTTACCCTTAGTGGTGAAGTCGCTTGGGAATATCAAAGAAAAGCTGCCATCAAACTAGTTCGAGAACTTGTAGGTGTTAAGTTCGTTACAAATAGTATTGTACTTAAACCAAAACTAGAAGCTAGTGAACTAAAAGAAAAAATCGAAAGGGCCCTACTACGAGCGGCTGAGCATGAGAGTAAGCAAATAGCTATTGATGTCCACGGAAGTCAAGTTACACTATCTGGCTATGTTCACTCGTTTGCAGATTTAAAAGCGGTGGAAGGTGCAGCGTGGGGCGCTCCTGGTGTCACAGAGGTTACTGACAATCTCAAAGTTATTGCTTCAAATTATTAAATTAATTTCGACAGCACTTCAATTCCAATTGGTGGAGTTACCTGCCTTGGCAGAATAAAAATATTTGAGGCCAGTCCTTTTTTGATTCGCTCAACTTGTTTTCGCTCTCCATTCATGCGAGCTGTAAGCAGTACATCATGGGTTCCAGAGGCAAGAATACTTTTATTAATAACCCATGCATAAGGTTCAATTTTGGCACGTCTTAAATCTTCCTGAAGTGCAGCGGCCTGAGAAACTGGAGTAATTTCTGGCAAGGTTACTATTATAATTTGGGTATACAGAGGATCTTGTAAACGCATCAAGGGTGTAACAATTTTTTTCAGATCCATTTTAGCCTTAGACAAATCTCGAATTGATTGGCGATGATAGGCGCCCGTTGCATCCATCAATAAAAGGGAATGTCCCGTCGGTGCAGTATCAAGCACTACAAAAGAATTTTGCGCTTCACTTACAATTTTTGAAAAAGCATGAAAAACGGCGACCTCTTCTGTACAAGGAGATTTTAAATCTTCTAGCATTAATGCTTTTTCCTCAGCATTTAATTTTGCCCCTTTTCTCTCCATAATTTTATCTATATACTTTTGAGTTTCCACTTTAGGATCGATCCGATCAACCAGTAATCCCGGCATACTTCCATTAATAGTTCCAGTGATATGAGCAGCAGGATCAGTCGTACTTAAGTGAACACTCTTTCCACGTTTGACCAACCCAATGGCCAGTGCTGCAGCGATTGTGGTTTTCCCGACTCCCCCTTTCCCCATCACCATAATCAATCCGTGATTAGATTTAGCTAATTGGTCTACTAAGACATCAAGACCCAATTGTTTTTCTTCTGAATTTTTTGGTATATCAGCAGGATTTTCTTTAATGAGAAACTCTTCACGAAGTAATGCCTTTAGCCCTGATAACCCAACAGTGTCAAAGGCACGAAGTGGAATTTCGTCTATAGGTAAAAGGCGCAAAGATTTTGGCATTTCATTTATGGCCTTGAGTCCGAGATTTTGAATTGATGTTGCTACTATATCTTTTGGATCAGAAGCCTTGAAAATTCCATTAATAATTAATCGCTGATTAGATAATCCTAAAGTTTTTAACTCATCTGATGTTCTGGAGACTTCTTCCATCGCGCTTTTTTCAGGTCTTGTTACCAAGACGATTGTTGTTTGAGAAGTGTCACTCAACGCTTTAAGGGCCAAAAGAAATCTTGCTTCTTGCATTTTAAGACCAGAGTGAGGTCCCAAGCAGGAAGCACCACGATCGTTGTCCTTAAGAAATCCGGCCCATGCTTTTGGTAGACTTAACAGCCTAAGAGTGTGCCCGGTTGGAGCTGTATCAAACACAATATGATCATATTCTTTATTTACATCAGACAGGAGTGAAGCAAATTCATCGAAGGCCGCAATTTCGGTTGTACAAGCACCTGAGAGTTGTTCACGAACATTAGATCGTTCATCCTCGCTTGAATCATAAGACATTTGATCAATTACTCGCTTACGATATGATTCGGCAGCATTATCGGGATCAATATTTAAAACAAAAAGTCCATTAGCATTTGGAACTGGCACTGGTGAATTTTTAAGTTCAACTCCCAGCATCTCGTCGAGGTTTGAAGCTGCATCTGTACTAACTAGCAGAACTTTTTTTCCTAAATCTACTAATGAAAGAGCAACTGCAGCTGATAAAGAAGTTTTTCCTACACCGCCTTTTCCTGTAAAAAAAAGAAAACGTGTTGGATTATTTAAAATTCCAATATTAGTCATAACTATTCCTTACTATTTTGTAACCGCAACGACTTACTAGTTTCTTATCTAAGACAATTGAGCTTTAACTAAATTTTGTCAATAAAAGCTCAACTTAGTACTCATGTCTTTTGTTGCTGTCTAAAAAGAAAAATAATTAATTAGAAATTTTAATTGTCTTAAGAGTTTGAAAAAAGCATGCCTGCTATTTAATTTTTGAAACTCCCCTCTATTGGCAGCTTGACTCTCCTTGTTTAAATATAAAAAGAAACTTAATTCATTGTCCGAAGTACCCCTTAATGGCTTGATTTTACAGATTTCATCTATTTTATAATAATAATTCAAGCAAACCTCCCTTGCGTAACTTTTGCGTAAGTATACAATGAGGTCTATGGAAAGAAAATACAAGGGCCTAGATGAAATTAAACTTCCTTTTCTTGAAGGCCCGTTGTGTGAATATCCTAAAATTCTTGCACAACTTTCCTGCGGTCTCTTTGGTATAAGTGATGACTTCATTGAAAAATATCAAAGTCTCGATCAATTATTTATTAAAAATAAATTCTCCACCTTTTTTTTTGAATCGACCGGAGACTCAATGGAACCAACCATTTTCACGGGACAAATCTTAATCGTAGATCGTTCAAGAAAAGACTTTCATGGAAGAGTTTGTGTTGTTTGCTTAGATGATAAAATGATGTGCAAGCGGGTTATTCAAAAAGAAAACTATGTGATTTTAAAATCTGATAATCATAAGTACAAAGACATGATTATAGAAAATAACGAAAGTCTAATATTTTGGGGAGTCGTGATCGCCAATGCTGGTTTTATCAAATGACCTTTCTTCAAAATGATAAAATTTTTGCCCTTGTTGATTGCAATTCTTTTTACTGTTCGTGCGAAAGATTATTTCGCCCTGATCTTGCCAAAAGACCAGTTGGAGTTCTTTCCAATAATGATGGTTGTTTTGTTTCTCGCACGAATGAATTAAAAAATCTCGGAGTCAAAATGGGCGCTCCTTATTTTCAAGTTAAAGATATATGTGATAAAAATAAGGTAGCTGTTTTTTCTGCCAATTTTTCTCTCTACACCAATATCTCAGATCGAGTCATGAATACACTTTTTGAATTTACTCCCAACCTTGAAGCATATTCTGTTGACGAAGCTTTTTTGGATTTAACAGGTTTTGATCAAAAATCTATTATCGAATATGCTCATCTAATAAAAGAGACAGTTGAACGACATACAGGCATTCCAGTATGTGTTGGTATTGGTCGAACAAAAGTTTTAGCAAAACTTGCTAATCGAATTGCCAAAAAAAATGTGAGTTCTCGCGGGGTGTGCAGTCTTCTCGAACAAGAGCAACTTTGTACTGCTTTAAAAATAGTTAATATTGAAGACGTTTGGGGAATTGGGAGACAAAGTACAATTAAAATGAAAATGCTTGGCATTCATAAAGCAATTCAGCTTCGAGATTTTAAAAATGATTTACTTATTCAAAAACAATTCACTAAAATTGGCCGAATGATTCAAGATGAGCTTCGAGAGATCTCATGTTTTCCGCTAAATACCGAAACACCTAAAAAAAAAGAAATCATGTGCAGTCGCTCCTTCGGAACTCCTGTTTTTGATATTAGATCGATGCGAGAGTCCGTTGCTTGTTACGCAAGCCTTGCCTCTGAGAAACTCCGAAAACAAAAATCCGTTTGTGCTGAAATTGAAGTTTATATTCAAACTAATCCCTTTAAAGATATTCCTCAGTATGCCAAGGCAGCAAAGGCTATTTTAAGCAGTCCTACCAGCGATACACGGAAAATAATTAGAGCGGCTTGGGAAACCTTAGACCGAATTTTCCTCAACGGATTTGAGTACAAAAAGGCACTCATAAAGCTCTCTCGCATCCAAGAGGCAAGTGAGCATCAAGTTTCTCTTTTTGGTGACAATGATTCAAAAGAAGATTTGGAAATCATGCGAGTAATGGATCAGATTAATGCGCGTGAAGGTCATGAGATGGTTAAAATCGCGGCCTGTGGGACTAATAAAGAAGCTTGGTATATGAAGCAAGTTTTAAAATCCCCACGCTACGTCACTGGGTGGAGCGAGTTGGTGAAAATATCGAAATTATAAACTATGATTTTAGCTGACCGCAAGCTGCGAGGATATCAGACCCCTTAGTCGTTCTAATCATCGTTCTTAACTTTCTCTCGACTAGCATTTCTTTAAAAGCTTCAACTTTTTCATCACTTGGTCTCTTATAATTACTTCCGGGAAATGGATTAAAAGGAATCAGATTTATCGCTGACTTTCTTTCACCTAAGAGTTTTAGCAGTTCATCAGCATCTTCCACGCGATCATTTAATCCATCAATTAAAAGATATTCATAAACAATAAACTGTCTCTTCATTAAATCTAGTCCATCGAGTTCTTTGAAAATGTCTTCAAGAGGAAAATGTTGATTGATCGGAATAAGTTCTTTTCGAATAGAGTTAAAAGGTGAATGTAGTGAAAGGGCAATATTGATTTTAGGAAAATCGTTTAACTTTTTAATTCCTGGCAAATAACCCGCCGTGGACAAAGTCATTTGTCTTGGTCCCATTGCTAATCCAAAGGGCTCCATGAAAATCTGAATGGCCTTTAAAACCTCATCGCTATTATGAAGAGGTTCGCCCTGTCCCATAAATACAATGTTTGGGGCCATTGTTTTTAGACCTAATTCAACATCGAGATAATTAGCAGCAACTATATACTGGCCGATAATTTCGCCGCTTTTTAGATGCCTAGAAAGACCCATTGTTCCGGTATAACAAAAGCTGCACTTCATAGCACAGCCAACTTGTGAAGAAAGGCAAACTGTAAATCGTTTATTAAAAGGAATAAGAACTGTCTCAACCGATTTGTTGTCTGAAAACATCATGAGAAACTTAACAGTCCCATCAGGAGATTTAGAAACCGTATGAATTACCGGAAGATCTACATTGAAATTTTTCCTAAGAATGGCCATGATTTTTTTAGAAATTGGCATTTCGTGTTTATTATTTTTGTATAGATTTCGAAAAATGGTGGTTGAAAAATCTGGAGAGATATTATTTTTAACAAGAAAAGATTTCAGTTCCTCTTGGGATAGATCATAAATTGATTTTTCTAATGTCATAACCATCGTCTCTTAAAGCTATATAGTAAAATATTTCTATTTCATATATCCCGAACAGGTGCAGTATTCAAGTTTTTAGCTCAAAATGATACGAGAAAGTTCAACTTCTGGCGATCTTGTGGACTTTAGGAATACGTCCCTTGGTAAGTGCTCTGTTAAAGACTTTTTTCACTTCGATCAGCGCCTCAACGGCATAATGATCAGAAAGCGGACACTCAACAGATCCAAGATGACCAACTATAGGGACAACTTTTCTTGAATGAATTTCTGTTTCCGTGCCATTGCGATTTAACCACATATGATCTATCCACTCTCCTTTATTTATTCCACCGGGTGTTTTAAAACAGTCGTCCGTAGAAAAACCATTCGAAGAGGCAAGTCGTCCCTCTAATGGAGCAGAGGTCATATTCATAAGTGCCAGTGAATTAGCATATTCAAAGTCGACGTTAGCATCAATATTTAAATCTCCAACTAAAACTTGAGAGATACCAAGCTTGGCATTATTTTTCATCATTTCTTTAATTTGAAGTAATTGTTTTTTTCTCACGTCAACGTTATCCCATCCCTGAAGATGAGTATCAACCATCTGAATTTTTTTATCATCAGGAAGAGTGATCTCAACAATAATAGCGCTTTTAGAAGCAAAGCAATCTGTGCCTGAGCAATCTTCAAATACAACCTGATCCAGGATCTTCATGGGATATTTACTAACGATAAAAAGACCAGCACCTATAAACTGGAACAATCCTTGTCCTTTTTTAGGAACGGCAAAATAAGGATAGCTTGGTGCGAGTTCTTTGATAATGAGTTCGCGCTTTGAATCAATGAAAGCTTCTTGAAAAAAAACAACATCGTGACCTACCGCTCGTATTTTTTTGGCCATAAGATCGGCCCGTTCTTCTTGTTTCGTAGAATTAAAGGGAGGGGGAATTAAAAATGTATTCCATGTAAGAACACTTAAATCTTTCGCCTGTGCCATGTTTGAGAGTGATATTGAGATAGAAAAAAAAGAAAAAAGTAAAAATAAAATCTTCATTAAAAATTTCCTATGTATAAGCATAAAGAAATCCTAATGGCTCTTTTATCTTTTTAATAGAGAAAACTAATTATTAGATTTGTAAAATGGAATCTTCACATTGGTCGGTGACAAAATAACACTGACCTTTTTATTTTCAATTAAATACATCATGTATATCAATAAAAAAATCAATCACGCGTCCGAATTATATTGTAGATATTATTTAGATTATATTTTTTATATTCTGCGGGTTTTTTTTGATTGCCCCCCACATAACTAACCATCAAAGCTATTTTTTTTTCTTTATCAGTCCAGGCTACAAAAATAGCACTATGTTCGATATCGCTGTAGGAATGATTAACATAATATAACCAATCGCCAGGCTCGATGCGATCGGCTTTAACATAAGGGCCCTGGATTTTACTTTTAAAAACTGTGACTCTTTGATTCGTTGAATATCCAGCACGATCATAAACCGTATTAATATAATTCCAACAACCACCTACTATAATTTCTTGATTCGATATCATAGATCTTGAAGCTTCGAGAATTCGTCTAGCGGCGAATGAAGAATTGGCTTCAGCTCTGTCTAAAATTTCTTCAAAATTTTCATTGGCGAACTTATCTGAATCCTTTGAGACCGAGGCACAGGAGACTATGATTGTTAGAATGAAAAAAAGTGTAAGTATTTTATACATGAATATATTTTAGACTTAATAGCTTTCTAGTCAATTAAAAGAAGTTCAAGGGCGGTCTCTTCCGCCCTTTTATAAACAATAATTAAATTTAATTAACAGTTACCCATACTTTACTTAAACCATACTTTCTAACGAGTCGGTTAAAAATATATCCATTATCTGGATGTAAGCGTATACAACCATGACTGGCCGGTGTGCCTAGCTTACTAAAATTACCTCTCGTCGTTCCATGAATTGCATAACCGCCCAAAACAAAAACAGCATAAGGCATATTTCCAAGACCATTATAATCTCCATCAGGGTACTTTGAAGAGGTGTAGCGATCATAGACAGGACCACTTGGATGTCGATCCATATTGGGAGTTGTGTAGCCCGATCTGCCTGTCGAGGTTTTCCAGGTATAACTCAAAGATCCATCAATATATAAATAAACTCTTTGGGAACTTTTATCAACATCGGCCCAAATCATACATGAGTTTCTGTAGCAACTTGGTAAAAATTCTTCAAGAGGATCTTCTTCGAGAATTCCGGTTTTTCCTGTTTTTTCTCTATAGTCTTCTTCTAATTCTTTCATGACTTTTTTAATATCAGGACGTCTTGGGTCTAATTCATCATAAAAATTTTCTTTTTTTTGTAAAGCATATGCGTTGGTATTTAATAAGGTAAGTACAAGTGTTATAATAAGTGCTTTCATTTTTTAAATCTCCTATTCAGGGTAATGCCTATTTAGCATTTACTAGTTTTATCACTATAAAAAAGTGGAGATCAAAGAATGTTTTTGCAAAATTATTTTCCGAAAGTCAGATACCTTCTTGTTATAAATGTAATATATATTATTTATTTCTCTAAAATTTTAATTTGAATAGCGCATAAACCTTTGGGTCCTTCGCTGATTTTAAACTCGACCCTATCGTTTTCAAACGGCGCTTCTCCCGATCCTGAGAATGCTGATAAATGAAAAAATAAATCATCTATTTCTTCATCGGGTAGTATAAATCCAAAACCTTTCTCAATATCGAAGAATTTCACTTTCCCATAAAAAAGATGTTTCTGATCTATCTTTTCAAGACGAACGACCTCTTTAATCTGCTCTTCATCCCAAATTATTTCATGGATTGTAACGACTTGTTCACCCTTATGAATTTTTTCAAGTTGAGATCTGACTGCATTTTCACTTTGGTTATCGACAAGCATATTTTTGCGGTTACGATTTTTCGTTTTACTCATATCGTATTTTACAAACTGAACTCTTACTTTTTTCATATATATCCCCGTCAATACCTGATTATAATTTTTATTTTACAAGCTATATATCAAACTAATGGTCCAAATAGAATATATATTCATAAGAAATGTACTATCATTTCAAAACTTTCGACTAGTGGGAGCATTTTTTGCTAGACTTAACTTGGAGGTTTTATGAAATCAGTGGCCATGGTAATTGCAGAAAAAAATTTTAGAGATGAGGAATATCAAAGACCAAAGGAAGTTTTAGAAAAGGCCGGCATTAAAGTGGTAACTATCTCAACGACCATAAGTACAGTATCAGGAAAATTAGGATTGAAAGTAACACCAGATCTTCTTCTCGATCAGGTCAATATAAATGATTTTGATGCTCTGATTTTTATTGGCGGAGGCGGGGCAGAACAATACTTTGATGACAGCAAGGCCATAAAACTTGCTCAAGAAGCGGCAGGGAAGAATAAAATTTGCGGTGCTATTTGTATTGCACCTGTTATTTTAGCAAATGCAGGACTATTAAATCACAAAAAAGCCACGGTCTTTCAGAGTGAAATTTCAAAAATAAAAGAAAAAGGCGCCCATTACACAAATAAGAAAGTCGTAGTAGATGGACATCTTGTAACGGCCAATGGGCCAGAGGCCGCAGAAGATTTTGGTGAAGCGATTTTGAAATTGTTAACTTAGCATCAATACCAATGGAGAAGGCCATGAGAGAAATGGATATCAATAAAGCCTTTACATTAATTGAACCAGGACCTGTTGTTTTAATAACAACAAACGATGGAGTTAAAAATAATATTATGACCATCTCATGGACTATGGTGGTGGATTTCACGCCCAAATTTGCTATTACCACTGGCGAGTGGAACTATTCTTATAAAGCACTTAAAAAATTTAAAGAATGTGTAATTGCAATTCCAACTGCAGACCAAATTAATCAGATCGTAAGCATTGGAACAACTTCGGGAAAAGATATTAATAAATTTGAAAAATTTGGTTTAACTCCAGTGATGGGGGGAAATGTTAATGCCCCCTTAATCAAGGAATGTTTGGCCAATATTGAATGCAAAGTAGTCGACTTTATAAAAAAACACGACATCATTATTCTTGAAGGAATCGCTGCTTACTATAATAGCTCTCAAAAAAATAAGCAAACCCTTCACGCTGTTGGTGATGGCACCTTCGTTTTAGACGGGCGTAAAATAAATCGCAAAAAAGCGATGCAATCGAAACTGCCCTAAGCTTTAAATCGATCTCTTAATTCTATAGTCCCAAACTCAGCTTTCATTTTTCCTTTCGGATAAACTTCTTCTGTCAGAAAGTTTTTCATTTCATCGAGCTCGGATTCAGAAACTAACCTTGTCCAAAATTTATTTGGAGCATCCCATGAAAAACCATTATTTTTTAATATATCTTTGGATTCAAATGGAGCTTGTACACAATCAACGCAAACTTGTTTTACTTTAGCATTTGCTAAAATTTGTTTTAAATAATCACCTTGTAATAATAAATTAGCGAGAGCATCAATGTCAGTAAGTGCTCTGTGCCCTGAATAATGGAAGCCATGAAAAAGACTTAGTAGTTCTTGTTTCGCTGATAAAAATCCCATTTGGGCCCAATCAACTTGCTTTAAAGAGCACGTCCATATTTTAGATGCAGATATCTTACTCACTTCCGCGACAGCTTCAATCATAGGCCTGTCAAATCCTGCATTATGAGCAAGTACAAAATCTGATTCTCCGATCATTTTACCGACAATTTCCCAATTAATTTTTTTACCTTTAACATCTTCTTTTGTTATTCCTGTTAGCTCTGTAATGATCTCTGATATATCATTGCGCACAGGTTCATTTAGTTCGGAGTATTCCTCAACAGGTTTAATTAGATAATGCTCTCTCTTGTGATAGATCCACTTGCGAATAGCAATCTCTATTATTTCATCTTTTCCATGGTCAAGACCGGTTGTTTCAGTATCTAAAATTGAACAATATCCAAAATCAGAATTCATTACGACCGATTTATTAAATAATTCTGGAGATAATTCTGTAAATTCACGAATAGTTACACTTTTGTCTGCATTAGAAATATTATCGATAAAAATTTTCTTCATTACTTATCTTTCCAGGTGTCTTATTTTCAGATTTTAAAAGATTTTTATACATCAGGAGATGTAGTAAAACCACTCGCTATTAAAAAATTAAATTGATCATTCAAAATCTGTTTTTATTATTAAAACAGACACACAGTGCGACAAAGCACTAAAAGAAAAACATTATCTAACGACTAACTTTCTTCCAACAAGCAACTTCCCGGTATTTCTAAGCGAGCTATTTACTGCCAAAAGTTTTTTTATACTTAGCTTATACCTCACAGCAACACTTTGGAGCGACTCACCTCGTTTTACGATGTGAATTTTTCGAGAAGAGAAGCTTCTCTTTTTTTTACTCTTGTAAAATAAATCAGAATAAAAATTACTTGAACTAATTACTTGATGGTTTTTTCTAAATGGCAGAAGGACTTTATCTCCTCTTTTGAATATATGTTTCCCTGAGACTTTATTTAATTGAGCAATTACTGAAGTATCTTTTATTCTATATTTCCTTGCGACTTGTGAAATTCTCACTTGGCTTCTTTTTACTTCAAACACTTGAAAATCGCTTGCAATTAAATCTTTCCTCATACAGCATTTTTTTAACTCTTCAGACATTTTAGGAGGCAGCCTTAACTTATAACTACTCACATCCAATGGAGTAAACCATCGAAGTAACTCTGGATTAAGCTTTTGTACATCTTCAAGGTTTACATTTAATTTTTCTGATAATTTTATTAAATCGGTACCTGCCGCTACGCTAATTTCATCAAAATCTAGTGGTGCTCGGAAATCTATATCATGAAACCCAAAAAACTTTAAATTTTTCCCAATAATTGCAAGCGCCATAATTTTAGGAACATAATTTTTTGTTTCGCTCTTTAAATATTTTCTTTTAGAAATATCCCACAAATCAGTCGTGTTATATTTCTTTATTGCTCGTCCTATTTTCCCTTCTCCTGCATTATATGCGGCCATTGCAATTTTCCATGATCCAAAATCATTGTATAGTTTTGCTAAATAATTAGCCGCTGCGACTGTTGCCTTAACTGGATCTTTTCTTTCATCAACGTACCAATCTTGCTTAAGACCATACATTTTACCAGTGGCAGGCATAAATTGCCAAGGTCCAACTGCCGAGGCTGAAGATTTTGCCAGATTATTAAATCCACTTTCGGCCATGGCCAAAAATATCAGGTCACGAGGCAAACCATTTCCTTCTAGAATTGAGCCAATTAAAGGGGCGTACCTGCCGGCTCGTTCGATATGTAATTCAAAAATTTTTCTTCCTTTTTTATTATAATAGTTTATCCACTTCCGAACTCTTATATTGTAAACTACCGGTATATCAAAATAATTATTTTCTAATTGCAAATCCTCTGCTCCCTTCAAATAATAAATATTCCCTTTTCTTATTTGATTTTTCTCTGGCATTGCAATTCCATTTAAAAGGTATTTATTGGCTAGAGATTCTTCAACTTCTTCAGTATCTCCAAGCTCATTTGCGATCTCTTTATCTATTCTTACTCCTTCCTCTTTTTCACTTAAAATAACGTTATTAGCTTCGCTAATATCTTCATTAATATTCAAATTCGTTTCTTGAGAAATTCCAATTACTTCATCTTTCGAAAAACCTTCAACTGAAAATACATTCAATGAGACAAAAAAAATCATCAACAAAATGGGTATTAGACTTTTCATTTTATATTCCCTTCGCTTTTTCATCATACTGTCTCGTTGTCATGACTGATCCATCATTATCATTAAATACAAAATAAGGCGGTTTGTAGTGTCCTTTTAACTTTTCCGGAAAAATCAAATGTGCCGTGGAAGTTTGGGTTTTTTTTTCAATTAAGAATGGAATACCATCTTTTATAATTTGTATTACCTGCGAGTTCCCTATCATTAAGCGAATTTTGTTTCCTTCCAATTCTTTCGACCTACCATGCTTCAAAATAAATTTCACAATTTTCTCATGGTCTATTTTATACGCAAGCCAAGAATCGCCATACTTGGCGGTTATCATTAGTTTCATCATGCCTATAGCTTTTATTTCTATTTTTTCTTTGGGAACAACTTCAATAGCAGTAGTAATTGAATCATTTGATTTTACATCTTTATTTTTTAAAACTTCAATTTTTGCAATTGAAATTTTGTCATTTAGTTTTTGATATTTAGAAACAACAAAAACGACAAAAAAAGAACT
>JAURXW010000018.1 GCA_030654205.1 Bacteriovorax sp. | reverse complement strand
AGAATTAAATCTAAAAAGCTTGCTTGAAGCAGGCGCACACTTTGGTCACCAGACTGAAAAGTGGAACCCAAAAATGAAGAAATACGTTTTCGGTGAGAAGAACGGTATCTACATTATCGATCTTGCTAAAACAATTCCACTTGCAAAAAGTGCATACGACTTTCTTAAGAAAACGGCTGCAGAGGGCAAACCAGTTCTTTTCGTAGGAACTAAAAGACAAGCAGCTAGCGTTGTTACTCAAGCGGCAATCGACTGTGGTGCTTATTACGTAACAAGTAGATGGTTAGGTGGAATGCTTACTAACTGGAAAACAGTTTCACTTTCTATTGATAAAATTCGTAAAGTAGAAAAAATGAAAGAAACAGGAGACTTTGGTCTTCTTACTAAAAAAGAAAGAATCAACATCGAAAAAGAAGTTGTGAAATTAGAAAAAACTCTTGGTGGGATTAAAGATATGAGAAAGCTTCCAGGAGCAATCTTTATCATCGATCCAAACAATGAAAGAATTGCAATCCTTGAAGCAAACAATCTTTCAATTCCAGTAGTGGCCATTACAGATACAAACTGTGATCCAACAGGTGTTGATTATGTTGTTCCAGGAAATGACGATGCAATTAAGTCTGTGTCTATGTTTACTGAATACTTTGCGAACTCTGTATCTGAAGGTATGGCGCTAGCTAAGAAAAACAATAAAATTGTTAAAGATTCTAACTCTACTCGTGACGTTGCTCTTGAAAAAGAAATCATCACTAAGTACGAAAAAGATATCGATCTAGCTGACGAAGAATAAGTCGAATTGTTAGATAATTTTAATTTTAAGTTAGAAGGAAATAGATAATGACTACACAAATTACAGCGAAACTTGTATCTGAATTGAGAGAAAAAACTGGTGCCGGAATGATGGACTGTAAAAAAGCCCTTAGTGAAGTTAACGGTGATATTGAAAAAGCTATCGATTATTTAAGACAAAAAGGTCTTGCAGCTGCTCAGAAAAAGCAATCGCGTATAGCTGCTGAGGGTGCTGTTGGATCATATATTCATGGTGGAAAACTAGGAGTACTAGTTGAAATTAACTGTGAAACAGATTTCGTAGCTAAATCAGAAGATTTCCAAACTTTTGTTAAAGACGTAGCTATGCATATAGCTGCTGCAGATCCTAAGTTTGTAAGATCAACAGAAATGGATCAGGCATTCGTAGACAGAGAAGTCGCTATTTATACTGCTCAGTTGAAAGAAGAAGGGAAGCCAGAAGCTATGATCCCGAAAATTGTGGAAGGAAAAGTTAAAAAACTTGCTTCAGAAGTTTGTTTACTAGACCAAAAATTTATCAAGAATCCAGACATTTCAGTTCAGGATCTTATCAATGAACTTACTGTTAAAGTTGGAGAAAAAATCGACGTAAGAAGATTTGTAAAATTCACACTTGGCGAAGGCATTGAGAAGAAAGTGGACGATTTTGCAGCAGAAGTTGCATCTATGACTGGTGGAAAACACTAAGAATTATCAAGAAAATAAAGGGGCTTTTTTAAAAGCCCCTTTTTGTATTCTCAAAAACACAACACTGAATTGCATAAGGGAACTTAATGAAATACGGCAGAATCCTTTTAAAATTATCTGGTGAAGCGCTTGCCGGTGCAAATGGTCACGGCATTAGTTTGGATGTACTCAATACAATTTCAAGTGAAGTTAAAGAATTAATTGAAATGGGAGTTGAGGTTGCAATCGTAATCGGCGGTGGAAATATTCACCGAGGTGTTGCAGGGGCTACAGTTGGAATGGATCGTACCACTTCAGACCATATGGGAATGTTGGCAACCGTAATTAATTCTCTTGCCCTTCAAGATAGTATGGAAAGAAATGGAATTAATACTCGGGTATTAACGGCCATTGATATGCAAGAAATAGCAGAGCCCTATATTAGAAGAAGAGCAGTTCGCCACTTAGAAAAAAAACGAGTTGTTATTTTTGCTGCAGGAACAGGGAATCCATATTTCACGACAGATACTGCAGCTGCATTACGTGCAAATGAAATAGATGCACACGTAATAATGAAAGCAACTAAAGTTGATGGAATTTACGATAAAGATCCGATGAAGTTTAAAGATGCAGTCAAAATTGATAAGATAAAATATATCGATGTTTTAAATAAAGGGTTAGCAGTTATGGATTCAACGGCGATCAGCCTTTGTATGGATAACGAAATTGATATTCTTGTTTTCAATATGTTTGAAAAAGGAAATATTAAACGTGCAGTAATGGGCCATAATACTGGAACAATAGTAACTAATAAATAAAAGGGGATATCATTATGATGGATAAAGTAAAAACTTCATTAAATGATTCAATGAAAAAAGCAATTGATTCATTAAAGCATCAGCTTACACGTGTTCGTACGGGAAGAGCTTCTGTAAATATTTTAGATGGTGTACAGGTAGATTATTACGGTTCGATGAGTCCATTAAGTCAATTGGGACAAGTCAGTACACCCGAAGCGCGTTTACTTCAAATTCAGCCTTTTGATAAATCGATGCTTGGTGCAATCGAAAAAGCAATCTTTGGTGCAAATCTAGGGGTTACTCCAACTAATGATGGAAATTTAATTCGTTTAAATTTTCCTTCTTTGACTGAAGATAAACGCAAAGAAATAGCCCGAGAAATTAAAAAAGTCGGTGAAGATACAAAAGTAATTTTAAGAAACTTAAGACGCGATCAAAATGATGCATTAAAAAAATCTGAAAAGGATAAAGTTATTTCTGAAGATGATGCAAAAAAAATCCAAGCGGAAATTCAAACAATTACTGACAAGTTTACAAAAGAAGTTGATACAATAATTGCTAACAAGGAAAAGGAAGTTCTTTCGATCTAATTTTAAAATGATTTTAGAAAAACAAAAACACCTTATTAAACATGTTGCAATCATAATGGATGGAAACGGCCGTTGGGCAAACATGCGTTCGCATCCTCGAGTTTGGGGTCATGTCCGTGGATCTGGCGTTGTTGCAAACATAGTGGAAGAAGCAGATAATTGTGGAATAAGTGCTTTGACGATGTACGCTTTTTCAACTGAAAATTGGAGTCGCCCTCAGACTGAAGTTCGAGTTTTATTTAATCTCCTTCATAAGTTTTTAAAAAGAGAGCGCGATCGAATTTTAAAAAATAATATTAGATTTAAAATTATGGGAGATATCACAAATCTTCCGGTTCAGACTAAAAACCTAATTTCTGAACTTGAAAATGGAAGTCAGTTTAATACTGGATTAAAACTTACATTTGCATTTGGCTACGGCGGTCGCTCTGAAATTACTCAAGCTCTTAATCGTTTTATTAAAATGAATCCAGGTCAAGAGATTACAGAGAAGGAATTAGCCAAGAATTTAATGATTCCTGATCTAGGTGATGTGGATTTATTAATTCGTACAGGTGGCGATCATCGAGTTTCAAATTTTTTATTATGGCAAATTGCTTATGCAGAATTTTATTTTACTGAAACCAAATGGCCTGATTTTAGTATTGATGAATTCCAAGAAATACTAAAAAATGTTGTTAAACGTGAAAGAAGATTTGGATCGACTACTTCAGCATGTGATTTAAAAACAAACGTCGAACAAGCACGTGTAAATAAGATATTGTTAAGAGGCTAGTAGTGTCCAATACAAAACAACGAATTATTTCAGCTTTAATCATGGCAATCCTAGTCGTTGTTTGTGTTTTTATTGGAAAAACACCAACGTTGATACTTGTTTTGCTGGCCGGAATTTTATGTATTGATGAATTACTAATTAACTTTGTCGATTTAAAGCGAAGTAGCTCCAATTATAAATATATAATTACCATTTTTGCTCTTTTCTTTTTTTCAATAAATATTGGTTTTGAGGCAAAGTTGTCTCGCATATTTTTTACATTGGCAGCTCTCTTTTTAAATTTATTTTTAACTTATTATCTTTTTAAAATTCCACTTGAAAAAAGTTTTATGAAAAAGAGTACTGAGAAAAATCCTGGGCTCTTATGTGTAATTGCAGCCTTGCCAATTTTATCTTTTGGAATTCATTTTGAAACTGAGCACTGGCGCCAAATTTTAGCTTTATTATTAATTGTTACTTTTGGTATGGATACAGGTGCTTGGTTTTTTGGTAAAAATTTTGGCAAAATAAAACTTTGGCCTGAAGTAAGTCCTAAAAAAACGGTTGAAGGTTTTTTTGGAGGAATGGTTACATCGGCTATCTTAGGTTCAATTGCTTGGCATTATT